>NZ_JANSHG010000082.1:0-11133 GCF_047461555.1 Synechococcus sp. WC101 | reverse complement strand
CGCGCCGTGGCCGGTGGCCTTGCTGGCGCTTTACTACCTTACCCCCACCTCAACCCATATGTCAATACCACCCACCAGCCAACGCTTGGATAAGGAGCGTTATGGGTGGCTGCAGGTAGCCCGGGGCAATGCGACTCTGAACGGGCTGCCCTTGCGAGAAGGGGATGGCGTGGCTATTGCCGAGGAAAGTGAGCTCCGTCTTTTCAGTTGCGCGAGTTTTGGCTCTTGGGTTGAGGGTAAGTCCATACGAATTCGGGATCCCCTTTCAGGAGGAGAAGAGAATCCCGTTCTCTTGAGGGTCTTGCTGGGTGAATTGAGAGAGAACTTGTTGCCAAAGGTGGGCGAGCTGGGATCCTTTGCCCTTGGCATACAGCAGGCGGGATCCCTCTGCCTGGGGATGGGCTTCTAGGCACAGCCAGAGGTAGGTTGCTGGCCAGTAGGGCAGGTACTGAGGCCACTCGATGGCGGTGATCCCAGCTTGGCTCCAAAGTTCTTCCAGCCCCAGATCGTCCAGAGCTGAGGACTCGGCTCCGCCAGAGGCGGACTCTAGACGGTAGAGATCGCAATGAAAAAGAGGGATCCGTCCCGTGTGGTATTCCTGCGCCAGCACGAAGGTGGGGCTGTCGATGGGCTCCGGGATCCCCAGCCCTTGCCCCAGCCCCTGCACAAAGGTGGTTTTGCCGCTGCCCAGATTGCCCTCTAGAAGGATCACCAGGCCGGGAGGGGAGTCTGTCTTGCTCCTGCGCTGGGGGCTGTGTTGCGGGCCTCTGAGGAGGCGAACGGCGGCCTGAGCCACCAGGGCCGCCAGCGATTGGGTGGCAGCGGCAGAGGACAACACCAGAGGGGAAGCTTGTTGCCAAAGCTCTTCATCTCGTGCGCTCGCCATGGCTTACGGCTCCTTCGGGGGGTGCTCAGGGGCAGGGATCCCTGTCGAGAGAGCGGGTGAGGGCCTCACTGGGCTCAGGTGAGCAGAAGCACGTCTTTGAGCGGTCAGCATCAGGGCCAGGCCAGCTCCGATGAGCAGTAGGCTCATCCCCTGTGCCACCCGCAGGGGCCCCAGCATGAGGCTGTCGGCGCGCAGCCCCTCGATCCAGAAGCGTCCAAGACTATACCCCAGCAGGTAGAGGCCCAGGAGGCTACCGGGCGGAGGCTGGCGCCGATAGTTCAAAAAGAGCAGGATCCCGAAGAGGCCGAGGTTCCAGAGGGATTCGTACAAAAAAGTGGGATGCACGCGGGATCCGTCGGGGAGCTGCAGTTGGATCCACAGAGAACTAGCCGGAGACAAAGCCTTTCCATAGGCCTCGTTGTTGAAGAAGTTGCCCCAGCGACCGATGCTCTGGCCAAGGCTGAGGGAAGGAACGATGCAATCGGCCAGCAGCCAGAAGTTGAGCCGATGCCGGTGGGCAAACAGGTAAAGCGCTGCAGTGCCCCCGAGCAAAGCGCCATGGATGGCCATTCCCCCCTGCCAGAGGGCCAGGACTTTCCACCAAGGGCCATCTCGATATCGCTCCCACTCAAAAGCCACGTAGTAAAAACGGGCAAGGGGCAGGGATCCCACCACCAGCCACGGCAGCAGATCGGACATGGAATTGGGGGGAAGACCGCGCCGTGCCGCCAGGTGGCGAGCTAGAAACAGGCCCAAAACGGTTGCTAAGCCGATCAGCAGGCCATACCAGCGTAGGCTGAATGGCCCCCAGCTAAACACAATTGGACCGGGGGATCGCAACACCAGGGTCGTGAACACGGCAGTATTCCTAAACCGGTCTTTCTAGCTCACTCTACCTGTTCTGCGACCCTCACCCCCAGCCCCTCTCCCTCAGGGAGAGGGGAGCTTGGAACCGAGGCAAGGTACGAGCTGACTGCAATTGGAGGGAGATCAAGGGATCCGCTGGGGGCAACAAGGCGACAATGTTAGAATGCAGGCTTGATTTTCCACCGCGACTCCTGGGGGAGGGTGCTGGTTATGGCCCGCAAAGCTGCCGACGTGAACAACGGCGACGACTTGGACAAGTTGAAGTCGGAGAAACGCAAAGCTCTGGATCAGGTGTTGGGCCAGATCGAGCGCAATTTTGGCAAAGGGGCGATCATGCGCCTGGGAGATGCGGCCCAGATGCGGGTGGAGACCATACCCAGCGGCGCTATCACCCTCGACCTGGCCATGGGCGGTGGCTACCCCAAGGGGCGAATCATCGAAGTCTTCGGGCCGGAATCTTCTGGGAAAACCTCGGTTGCTCTGCACGCCATCGCTGAGGTGCAAAAACGAGGGGGAACGGCTGCTTTTGTGGATGCCGAGCACGCGCTGGATCCCGCCTACGCGGCGGCTTTGGGGGTAGATATCCAGAATCTGCTCATCTCCCAGCCGGACACGGGGGAGGCCGCCCTGGAGATTGTCGATCAACTGGTGCGCTCTGCTGCTGTGGACATTGTGGTGGTGGACTCGGTGGCAGCGTTGGTTCCCCGCGCCGAGATCGAGGGGGATATGGGAGACGCCCATGTGGGGTTACAGGCCCGCCTGATGAGCCAAGCGCTGCGCAAGATTGCCGGCAACGTCAGCAAAACCGGGTCAATTGTTCTGTTCCTCAACCAGTTGCGCTCCAAAATCGGCGGCATCGGCTACGGCCCCCAGGAAACCACCACTGGCGGCAATGCCCTCAAGTTCTATGCGTCGGTGCGGCTGGATATTCGCCGCGTGCAAACTCTGAAGAAAGGTGCTGAAGAATACGGGATCCGGGCGCGGGTCAAGGTGGTGAAAAACAAAGTTGCTCCCCCATTCCGGCGGGCAGAATTCGACATCATCTTCGGCCAGGGCATCTCCAACATCGGCTGCATTGTCGATCTGGCCGAGGAGATGGGCATTCTCAAACGACGCGGTTCCTGGTACAGCTACAAAGAGGAAAATGTGGCCCAAGGGAGAGACAATCTGGTCGTTTACCTGAAAGAAAAGCCGGAGATCCTGGCGGAGGTGGAAGCGGCTGTGCGGGAAAAACTTTCTGCAGGGGTAACGGTTTCTGCCAGCCGACCGGGGGGGATAGAGGAGGGAGAGCAGGAAGAGGTTGAGGCCTCCATCTTTGCAGATGAGGAGTTTTGAAACGAGGGCGGCTCTTCAAGCTGTGCCTCTCAACTGGGCTCGCTGCTGGCGCAAAGCTTCGTAGAGCAGCAATCCCCCGGTCATGGCCACGTTGAGGGACTCGACGCCAGCAGCCATCGGGATCCGCACCTGGGCATCGGCCAGTTGGATCGTCGATTCCTGCAGGCCAGCCCCTTCGTTGCCCAAGAGAAAAAGGGTTGGCCGAGTGAGGTCGTGATCCCAGTAACAGGTGGCCAGAGGGGCGAGGGTGGCGGCCAAAACTTGGATCCCTTGGCGACGACAGGACTGGATCCAGGCGGGCAAGTCAGAGAGAACCTGAGGCGGGCGGCGAAACCACTGGCCGGCGGAGGCCCGCAGGACTTTGGGGTTTTCCGGATCGACGCTGTCTGCGCTTAGCCAGAGGCCATCGGCTCCGGTGGCCGCCACGACGCGGATCAGGGATCCCAAATTACCTGGATCTTGCAGCGTTTCGACCACCAAGCCCAGGCGCAGCGCCTCTGGGGGAGGGGAGGCGATTTGCCGGCTAACGGCCACAGCTACAACCCCTTCCGGAGACTCGGTCGTAGAGAGGGCCGCCATCACTTCCAAGCTGACGGCCTGCCGCCGCAGATGCTTGGGCAGGCTGGCCAACAAGCGGGGGTGACGCTCAGCCCAGTCGAAGGTGTAGCAGACAGCTCGCAGAGGCCAGCCGACCCCCAGCGCCTCTTCGAGGAGGTGGGATCCCTCGACCAGGAAGGCGCCCTGTTCTCGCCGGCCTTTGCTGCGGTGCAACTGCCGCAACTGTCGGATCCAAGGGTTTTTGGGGCTGGTGAGCAGCTCAGAAGCCATGCGGAGGAAGAGGAGAGATGGGGCGGGGAAGGCTTAATCGCGGCGACGCAACCGTTGGATAAAAAATCCATCCCGATCCTGGCGATGAGGCCAGATGAGCAGGGGATCCCCTTCGGCAGCCCAGTGGGGATGCCGGTTCAGAAAAGACTGGATGACTGCCTCGTTTTCGGCAGGATGCAGGGTGCAGGTGGCGTACACCAACAGTCCGCCCGGCTTGAGCCACCGGGCTGCCACCTGCAGAAGCTGAGCTTGCAGATGGGCCAGCTCTTGAATCTGGGCGGGGGTTTGCCGCCAGCGGGCGTCGGCGTGGCGGTGCAGGGTGCCCAAGCCGGAGCAGGGGGCATCCAACAACACTCGGTCGGCGCTCTGCCACGGGGGCAGGGGTGCAGGAGGTTCGGCAGCGGCGTCCAGGGAGAGCAGGTCGATGGCCAGGGGACGGATCGAGCTCAAGCCCAAGCGCTGCACATTTTCCTCTAGGCGGCGCAGGCGGTGGGGATGGCGGTCCAGGGCCCAGATCTCGCCGCGATCCTGCATCTGCTCGGCCATATGCGTGGTCTTGCCGCCCGGAGCGGCGCAGCAGTCGATGACTCGCTCTCCCGGCTGGGGATCCAGATAGTGCACCACCTGCTGGGCGCTGGCATCCTGAACGCTCCACCAGCCTTGGGCAAAGCCGGGCAGGGCCGTGATGTCGCCGGCATGTTGTCCCAGGCGCAGGGCGCGCGGCACCTCAGGGATGGGTGAGGCAGGGATCCCCGCTTCTGCCAAGGCTTGGATGACTTTGTCCACATCCGCCCGCAGCGGGTTGACCCGCAGATCCAGGTGGGGCGGCTGGTTGAACCAGGCGCACAACTGCTCGGTCTCGGCTGGTCCCAGGCGCTCCCACCAGAGGCGCACCAGCCAATCGGGAAAGCTATGCCGGATCCCCAAGGCCTGAATCGGGTCAGTGGGCAGAGTGTCCTGCAAGGGCTTGAGGGGATCCTTTTCCGCCCCATCCAACGCTTGCCGCTGGTAGGCGCGCAAGATGCCGTTGACTACCCCCGTCAGGGATCCCAGGCCCACCTGGCGGGCCAGCTCCACGCTGGTGTGAATGGCGGCCCTGGGCGGGATGTGATCCAGAAAAGCCAGTTGGTAGAAGCCAAGGTAGAGAATCAGCCGCAAATCGAGCGGTTGCTGGTGGGCGGGGCGCCGGGCAAAGCAGTCGATCAGGGCATCAAGGGTGCGGCGACGGCGGGTAATCCCATACACCAACTCGCTGACCAGGTGGCAGTCGGCAGGGATCAGGCGGCTATGGGCCAACAAGTGTTCTAGCACCACGTCGGCATAGGCGTTGTGCCGCTCGATCTTCTGCAGAGCCAAGAGGGCCAGTTGACGCGCGTTCATGGCCGCTCCAAAAAAGATCAGGTTGCTTCCCGACACAAAAGGATAGCTTGGTAGCCCCGCACTTGAGTGCGCGCCGGAAAAGCCCGCTAGCCACTTTAGTCGCTTACCCATGATGGGGGTCGTTGATATAGTTTCATAGCTCAAACAACCTCTTCCTGACTTCTCCTACCAAGACCTTTTTCCTTCTCTTTGGCCAAAAAATGAGATGAACAACCGCTAGCCCCACACCATGGTTGTAGTGATTGTACCGTTGACTTTCCTCTCGCACTATCGCTTGCCCATGTCAGACTGCGGTTGTCATGCCGCTTGCCAACAATGATGAAGTACGGCTGTCAGCAGGTTCGAGTCAGGGACAGGGAGCTAGTCCCCCTATTAGAGTACTTGTGTCAACAGTCTAATAAGGTGTACAACTGTGCCCTGTACTATGCGAGACAAGTCTATTTCAAAACGAAGCGATGGGCAAGCTATGGTGAGCTTTGCGCTGAGATGGCGAGAACCCAAAACAAGCACTTCATCGGAATGTATGTTTCCGCCGCACAACAGACGTGTAAGTCTGTAGCTGGAGTGGGTCTATGCCAAGCCTGCCCAGCCCAAATCACTGGATCCGAGAAAAGCTCTAGCAATTGACCACGGAGTCAACAACTGGCTTACGTGCGTTAGCAACTTAGGGCACAGCTTCATCATTGATGGCCGCAAAGTCAAGTCCTTTAACCAGGGGCACAACAAGGAGCTGGCTAGGCTCAAGACTCACAAGCCGCAGGGGTTTTGGTTGCAAAAGCTTGACCGAATTACGGAAACCGGAGAATGCGGTCCACAAAGCTGCGGGCAAGGTCATTGACTTCTGTTTGCACCACTCAATTGGGAGAATCCTCTTCGGTTGGAACAAAGAACAAAAACAAGAATGCGGTTTTAACCAAAACTTTGTTTTCGTCCCAACAGGTCGGTTCAAGGAGCGTATTGCGCAATTATGTCAGCATTATGGCGTTGAGTTTATTGAGGTAGAGGAGGCATAAAGATCGCAGGCAAGCTTCCTAGATGGAGATGAGCTACCTAATTATGGTGAAAAACCCGACGGGTGGAGACCCTCTGGAAAGCGTGTCAAGCGGGGCCTGTACCAAACGGCAAAGGGGTGGTTGGTCAAGGCTGAGGCAAATGCTGCCGCCAATCTGCTTAAGAAAGTCAGCAGAACCTTGGGGCTTTGCGTGAAGGAACTGTCTAGAGGCGCTTTGACAACGCCGTTACGGGTTCTTTTGTGGGCTGCGTAAGAATCCCCTGGGTGGGAGTGTCAACAGTCGCTCCACCAGGTAAAACCAGTAGGGTTGCCTCCCCTGCTTGCCCCGGCCGACCCACTCATAGAAGCCATCTGCCGGGATCAGGAGGCGGCGGCGGCAAAAGGCCTGGCGGAAAGAGGGTTTTTCGGCCACCGTCTCGGCGCGGGCATTGATCCACCCAGCCTGGGGAGCTTGGCTCCACCTGGGGATCAAGCCCCAGCGGAAATGGACTGCCTGACGCTGCAGGGATCCCGCCACCACCGCCAGCACCGGCTGAGAAGGGGCGATGTTGTCGCGGGGCTGGAGCGCCCCAACTGCCCCCCTCTCGATTGGAAAATGCTGCTGCAGCCGTTCGGGGGCAACTGCCAGGCTAAACCGTCCGCACATCTGGGATCCCTCAGACCTTGGTGGAAATGCCCAGCAACTGCAGGATCCCCCGCAGCGGGATCTCCACCCACTCGGGGCGGTGGTTGAGCTCGTAGCCCAGCTCGTAGATGGCCTTCTCCAGCAGGTAGGCCTCGAGCAGCACTTCCAGCTCCTGCGGGCTGCGGGGCAGAAAAGCCCCTTGAGAAGCCACCTGCAGATATTCGGCCAAGAAGGCGGCGCAGACCCAGCGGTGCCAAAACTGGGCCCAGCGCATCATGTCAGGGCACTTGTCCCCGCAAACCAGCCCGCTTTCCAATTGCTGGCGCAAGCCGGTGTGGACGGCGTAGTGGAAAGAGCGCAGCATTCCCGCCACATCCCGCAGGAGGCAGCGTTTGAGGCGGCGCTCTCCTAGCGACCGGGCCGGCTCCCCTTCAAAGTCGATGATGACAAAGTCCTTGCCAGTAAACAGCACCTGGCCCAGGTGGTAATCCCCATGGCAGCGGGTGCGCAAAGCCGTGATCTTCCGCTCCAGGATGAGGCGGAAGCGGCTCATGATCCCCCCTTCTTGGTCGCGAACGGTGCGGGCCAACTTAGCCTCCAGTTCGGGCAGCTTGGGGATCTGCTTGTTGAGCAGCGGAAACACCTGCCCCACCAAATTGCGCATCGATTGATAGATGGAGCGCTGGTAGAGACTGGAGAAGGGCTCGGGGGCAAAGTCCTTGTTCTCGGTGTCGGCGGCCAAGGCAAGGTGCAGCTCGGCGGTGCGCTTGGCCAAGATCCGCACCGACTCCAGGTAGCTGCCGATGGTGGCGTAGGCCAGCTCCGGCAAGGGAAGGTGCGAGAGTTCCAGAAAGGATCCCCGCGGCACGGGCACCGCTTCCGCCTCTGCGTGATGAACCAGCACCGTCTCGAAAAACTGCCCCAGGCTGTCCAGCGTGTAGTGCCAGGCATCCCCCTCGTTGGGGATGTACTCCTGCAAGATGGCCAACGTGATGGGCTGATCGCCGGGATCAAAGCCCCGCGCCCCACGGCGGCGGCGATACTCCAGGGATCCCAACAGCCGCGGCACCCGCACCTGGGGATGGTGCTCCAGCAGATAGCGGCCGATCTCCAGCTCTGGATTTACCCCCTCGGCCACCTTGCGGTAGAACTTGAGGATGTACTGGCTGCCGTAGACCACCGAGGTGTTGCTCTGCTCCGCCTTGAGGATGCGGGGTTCCAGGCCGAGGTGGTACTCAAAAGGGGCAAAGGTGGTGGCCCACAGCTCCCCTGAGGAGTGGCGCAGACGGCCCTGCTGGGCGATGATCTGCAGCGGCAACGACAAAAAGCTTTTATCGGCCAGGGCGTCGAACAGCACGCCCGGCGGCTCCCCAGCCACTTGCACAGGGACAATCGCCGCCTGGGGCGCCTCTACGCGCAGGTGCATGGCCGCCTCCTGGATGGCATAGCCCACGGGTAAAGAGTAGAGTTCTGCCTCCCCCTCGGTAAACTCGACCTGCAAAAGCAAAATCTGGCCCCGAAAGGGGGGATCCCCTTCCCGGTTACAGGGAATGGCATCCAAGATCTGGGCCGACTGGATCTGGCGGGCTTTGGAGCCGAACCAACGGCAGCGGTAGAGGTAGTCGCCCAGCACCGCCCCCACCTGCTTTTGGCTTTCCCCCTGGAAGAGGCTTTCCCAACTGCCGTTTTGAACCAGCAGGGTGGGCAGGCGATCCAACTCTTCTGGCTTGCTGTGGCTGGGGTGGATCCGCTCCGTTTGTCGCTGCGGCTCGAGGGAAAACCAGTAGAAGGAGTGGGGGCCCAGGGTCAGGAAATAGGGCAGTTGGCCGATGGGAGGAAACGGCGTGCGCCCGAAGATCTCCACCGGGATCAGCCCCTCCCAGTGGGCCAAGTCCAGCTCCACAAACTGCGCGTAGCGGGAGAGGTTGGCCACCACCAGGATGCGCTCGTCGCCGTAGGCCCGCATAAAGGCCAGCACCTTGCGGTTTTCCGGGTGCAGCAGCTCAAAAGAGCCCCGGCCAAAGGCTTGGAAGCGCTTGCGCACCGCGATCATCCGTTTCATCGTCCACCACAGGGAATAGGGGTTGTTCCGCTGCGCTTCCACGTTGACGGTTTCGTAGTGGTACTCGGCGTCGATGACGATGGGCAGGTAGAGCTTCTGCGGGTTAGCCCGAGAGAAGCCGGCGTTGCGGTCGGCGCTCCACTGCATCGGCGTGCGCACGCTGTTGCGATCCCCTAAGTAGATGTTGTCCCCCATGCCGATCTCGTCGCCGTAGTAGATGACCGGCGTGCCGGGCAGAGAAAACAGCAGGCTGTTCATCAGCTCGATGCGGCGGCGGCTGTTGCCCAGCAGGGGCGCCAAGCGGCGGCGGATGCCCAGATTGACCCGCGCGTTGGGATCCTTGGCGTACACCTGGTACATGTAGTCGCGCTCCTCGTCAGTGACCATCTCCAGGGTGAGCTCGTCGTGGTTGCGCAGGAAGATGGCCCACTGGCAGGTTTCGGGAATGGGGGGAGTCTGCTGCAGGATGTCGATGATGGGGAAGCGATCCTCCATCTGGATGGCCATGAACAGCCGCGGCATCAGGGGGAAGTGAAAGTCCATGTGGCACTCGTCCCCGTCGCCGAAGTAGGCCACAGCATCTTCCGGCCACTGGTTGGCTTCTGCCAGCAGCATGCGGTTGGGATATCTTTCGTCAATGTATTTGCGTAGGGCCTTGAGGAAGGCGTGGGTTTCCGGCAGGTTCTCGCAGTTGGTTCCCTCCCGCTCGTATAGGTAGGGCACGGCGTCCAGCCGCAGGCCGTCCACCCCCATGCTCAACCAAAAGTCCACCACCTCGAAGATGGCCTTCTGCACGGCGGGGTTGTCGTAGTTGAGATCCGGCTGGTGGGAGTAGAAGCGATGCCAGTAGTAGGCCTTGGCCACCGGATCCCAGGCCCAGTTGGAGGTTTCAAAGTCTTGAAAGATGATGCGGGCCTCTTTGTACTTTTCCGGGGTGTCGCTCCAGACGTAGAAGTCCCGCTCAGGGGTGCCGGGGGCGGCGCGCCGAGCCCGCTGAAACCAGGGATGCTGATCGGAGGTGTGGTTGAGGATCAGCTCGATGATGACGCGGATCCCGCGTTGGTGGGCGGCATCTAGAAAGATTTTAAAGTCCTCTAGGGTGCCCAGCGCGGGGTTAACGTTGGTAAAATCAGAAACATCATAGCCATCATCCCGCAGCGGGGAAGGGAAAAAGGGCAGCAGCCAGATGGCCGTGATGCCCAGATCCTGCAAATAGTCCAGCTTTTCGGTCAAACCCTGGAAGTCGCCCACGCCATCGCCATCACTGTCGAAAAAGGCGCGCACCGGTAGCTCGTAGATGATCGCGTCTTTGTACCAGAGGGGGTTGTAGGTTAAGGGAGAGACGAGGCTGCGCAGAGGGGCTTGGCTCATCATATCGGCAACAGAGACAGGATTTGGACACCTTGGCAACCCTAACCGTTGAACAGGGATCCCCTCAATAGGCTGCAGCCTTTTCTGGGGTGCCAGGGATCCCGGTAGGCGATGCGGTTTTGGGTCTGACAGGGTGATTTTAACCCCTCACCGCCAGCCCCTCTCCCAGGGGGAGCCCTCACCCCCAGCCCCTCTCCCTGAGGGAGAGGGGAGGTAGGGAGGAAGGGTTTTGCAGCACTGGCACCAATTAGGCGATGCCGGTTCGCTTCTGGGCTTCCTTACGGGAGACGGCTACATGGCGCAGGCCGGCGCGGATCAGCTCCTGCTCGATCAAGGCGAAGAAGCGCTGCCGATCCCCGCTGCGCACCACGGCCAGATGGTGGGCTTCCGCCAGGGCGATGGGGTAGCCAAAGCCCTTTTGCACCTGGCTTAGCACTCCGGCCAGGGCCCGCTGCAGCAACTCGGCGTCTTGAGCCACCCAGGCGGGAAACTCTAGCCGGGCGATCTCCGGCAGGGATCCCTCCCCAGGGTTTGCGCCGACATTCAAGTAACAGCAGTGGATGTGGTGTTCCCCAAAAGTCTCCAAGACGCTGGCGCCACTGCGCCAGAGGGGGCTGCGCTCTCCCGGCTGCAGCAGGGATCCCCAAAAAACGCGATCTGCTAGGGGGGCAAAGGGCTGGCAGGGGGGAGTTTTCTCGCCGGCGCAGTAGCGATAGCAGTCGCAGCCCAGGTAGGGACACAACCCCAGGCGCAGATAGTTGAGGGTT
>NZ_JANSHG010000081.1:0-11216 GCF_047461555.1 Synechococcus sp. WC101 | reverse complement strand
CCTCTAGAGGGACTCAAAGGCCCCGTCTCCCTCCTGACCGAGGATGGTCTGGGCCAATAACCTCAGGTTGACCTGGAGATGGAGCTGACGGGAGTCGAACCCGTGTCCGAGATGGGTACTGGGGGTTCACTCCTTCACAGGCTTAGCCTCTCTAACCCTCAAGGCGGGGATCGCCGTTTAGATCCCGGCGATGGGAATTCTCCGCCTAGCCTTAGGCTCTCCCTCGACGGAGCCGGAGAAGAGAGCTGCACCCGTTGTGGTTGTGATCCGCCCACTTAACGGGGTCGTGAGAGGATCCTCGAGCTCAGAGTAAGTTCTTGGTTACTGAGCCTTAGGCAGCCAGAGCGGCCGCTTTACGAGCAAAAGGTACGACGTTGTTCGCACGTACTGTGTTGAGCCTGGTGGTAACGGGATAAGCTCAATCCCGACCTGCATCATGAACCCTTGTTCGCCACCCCGTCGAAACCGTTACAGCCCCGGGGTTAGCTTAAATCTAGACTAGCAAAACTCTCGGGGATCCGGCTAGAGTCTTTGCGAATGTGACAAAAGTCCTGCTATCATAACGAAAGTGTAAACTCGGGTCGGTAGCTCAGCGGTAGAGCACTCGGCTTTTAACCGATTGGCCCAGGGTTCGAATCCCTGCCGACCCAGCTTGCGATACCCTCTCCCCCCGGCCTGGCCTAGGCTAGGATTCCAGGAGGCAGGTGGGAGAGGCGGGGTGGCCGTTCTTTCGTGGCAAGACCTAGGCAAAGAGGGGGAGGTCAAGCTATTACTGGCGCCGTGCGTGGAGGAGGCGCTAGCGAGCCTGGCGGAGGAGGCTGAAACTCGAGAGACGGTCTTTGTCTCCAAGCTTTGGCACCGAATTCCTGCCCAGGATGCCATCCTCGATGAGTGTCTGCAAGTGCTGGCGAGGGTAGCTCTATCCCTCTGGCCTTATTGGTATGGGGAAAAGTTTGAGCCGGTCACGACGGCAGAGGTTCAAGCTCACAATCGTCTCCGCGCCCAAGAGCTACCAGCAAAACAGGATCCCACCATTGCCAACGCCTGGCTCAGGGCGGCCATGCACCTGTGCCAACAGCAACGCCTGCCTCTGCTGCCAGGGATCCAGCGGGCGATCCAGGTGCAGCAACTGGCCAAGGCCATTGCCCCTCGCGAGCTGACCTTGGCTTTGGCAACCAATGAGACGGAGCCGGCGCCCAGCTACTTACTCGGCTTGGCCAAGGCAGCTATCTGGTTGGCTGACCACAGTCAGGCACGGCTGGTGCTGGTGGTGCCGAGCGCTTTGACTGATCACCCCGAATTGGCCTCCGTGAGCTACGGTGCCATTCGACTGCCGCTTCCTGAGAGGCTAAAGGAGTTCGACAGCTCGGTGCAGGTGGTGGTGGGTTACAAGGGATCCCCTCACCCCTTCAGTCCCGCCGAGAGAAAGCTGGCCGACCGGGTGGCAGCAGATGCGCAGTTAAAGAATTTGCTGGAATTCAACCAAACTGTACAGAGTGTTAACGGACGCGCTTTCCGAGCGGATCTGCTTTGGCGGGAGGGTAAGGTGGTGGTGGAAGTGGATGGGCCAGAGCACCGCGAGCCAAACCACTACTACCAGGATCGCCTGCGGGACTACGAGTTGCTCATCTCCGGCTACTTGGTGTTGCGGATTCCCAACGAGCTGGTGATGTCCGACTGCGAGCGGGCGGTGGAGATGATCCGCAAGGTGGTTCAATTGCAACAGAGCCGGCTTTGAGGCAGGGCTGGAGGTTGAGGAAATGACCGCTTTGTTGCCCAAAAGCGAAATCTTGCTCTGGAAGCTCCTGCTAACAGGGGAAGAACCGACCAAGTCGCAAGTGAAGCCAAAGCATAGGGCCAAAGAGCTCAAGCTGTTGGAGGAAAAGGGCCTCATTGAATGCAAGACTGTAGTCGAAAAGGGAAGGAGGATAACCCGGCTTGTGCTGACTGACAAGGCCTGGGACTGGGCTTCTACCACGCCTCCAACGGCCATTGCCCGTTCCAAGTCGCCAGAGGCAGCAGCCGTTTTGCAAAAGGCGTTGGCAACCCTGGTGGATTACGCACAGCGGGAGAACGTTCCCTTGGCGCGGATTCTAGGCCTACGGCCCGCTGACGCGAACAGACCCTCTCTCGGTGGAGCAGCCCCTGTTCCTAGTGGGCAAACGCAGCCCTGGGAAGTTAGCGAAGGGGAGGTTGATCCTGACTTCCTCGAGAAGGTCTTTCGCACCTGCGAGGAGATGGGAGGGCGCTACTTCATGGTCTACTTATCCGACTTGCGTAAAAGATTTCCCGATGTTCCCTCCTGGCTATTGGATCAGGCGCTCCTGACTTTGCACGACCAAGCCAAGATAGTGCTGATGGACCTGGACGATCCTCTGTCCATTACTCCTGAAATCGAAGCCGCCGCTATTGACCTGTACGGCTACAAAAAGCACGTTCTTCGTGTTAGGAACTAGCCATGACTTCCAAGGAAAGTACCTCTTTCTCAATCAACCAACAAAAAGCTCTAGAAGCCCTCAAGGAGGTTGATTTTGATTGGACAGTTCATCTTAGAAAAATCTGGCAACCTCCGGATTTTGACGTTCCTGAGCTTAACCGGGATGTCAGGGAGAAGCTATTCAGCCGGCTGGAGAAGTTAATCCAATCTCCCCAGATGGAGACACCCTTTGGAATCCCTGTGCTTGGCAATGGTGGCTCTGGCAAAACCCACCTTCTCAGGGTCTTAAGACAGCGCTGCTTTGAAAAAGGGGTGGGATTTGTCCTAGTGGACATGACCGATGTGAAAGACTTTTGGGAAACCGTAATCCAGGGCTACCTCACCTCTCTGCTTCAGGAAGAGCCTGATGGCACTAGCCAGCTCCAAAAAATTCTCGATCTGGTCTTTCTGAGAGCTCTCTCTACTCCCAAGCAGGCGAAGGAGATCGCCAGTTTTTCCCACGAATCTTTGCTCGACGTCATTAGACAAACTCTGCAATGGCTATTCACTCAAGATCGCAAGCACACCATCGAGTACCAAGATTGTGTACGAGCTGCCATTCTAGCTAATTCGAATGATTTTTCACTGGCGTCAATAGGTACTAGCTGGATACAGGGCCTAGGTGTGGAATCAGAGGTTGCCCGACAATTCGGTTTTACCAACGCCAGCTTAAATCCTAGTCAAGTTGTTGCAGGGCTTTCTTGGCTGATGAGCCTAAGGGGACCCACTGTAGTTGCTTTGGATCAGTTGGATCCCATTGTTGTGCAATCTCATACAAGTCCTAGTCCTTCGTCATCCTTGCAGGAGCTCTCGCCAGAGACAGAAAGAGAAGCTTCCCAAAACATCATTCATAACATCGCAGGTGGCCTCATTGGGCTACGGGACTGCCTCTCCCGATCCCTTGTCATCATCTCGTGCCTAAACCAGTCTTGGGAAATTCTAACGAAAACAGCTGTTGAAACCTTTACAGGACGCTTTGAGCAGCCTTTAACTTTGACGGCTCTTCTTTCGGCCAGTGTCGCTGAGGCAGTTGTTGTTCCTCGCCTGCAGGCTGCCTACCACAAGGTGGGCTTTATCCCTCCCTATCCTTCCTACCCGTTTAAGCCGGAGTTCTTCCAGCAGAGTATCTATCCTCGGCAGCTCCTCCAGAAATGTCATGAGCACAGGGAGCAATGCCTACGGGAAGGGAGAGTTACCGAGCTAGGTGTCTCAAGTTCTGCTCCTATCACTCCAAGTCCCCCTCCACTGAAGGAACTAGATCGAATCTTTGAGGAGACCAAGCAAAAGGTTGATATTTCCCCGTATTTACAGGAAAACGAGAGCGAGATATGGAAAGAGCCCCTAGCTTCTCTGTGCAAATTTCTCGTCTGGCAGGAAAAGTTGCCGGCTAGTATTGGCAACCAAGTGGAAACTGACTTCCCTGGATCCAGAGGTTTCTTGCCTCTGCATTCTCGCTTGCGGCTAATCTTCTACGAGGCAAACGAGCGGGAAAGGCACCTTTGTTTTACAGCTATTCAATCAACTAATCCTAGATCTTTCCAAACTCGCTTAGTAGCTGCTAGAACGGCAGCCGGGATCGACGCGGCCCTGCGATTTCGCAAGTTGGTAGTGGTGCGCACTACCTCCCTACCAGGAGGCGAACGTACTCAGAAACTGTGGCAAAAGTTCCTTGAGGAGGGTGGGATCCACTGGCGGCCCAGTGAAAGGGGAATCAGGGTTCTGCTGGCCCTGGAGCAGCTCCAATCCAGACCCGGTTTTAGAGATTGGCTGGCGGAACGGCAACCTCTTACCCACCTGGCAAATGCTGAGTTGGATTCGGGGCTGGCCAAAATCCTTGCCTGGCTGAGGGAAGGGATCCCGGCTGACTGGGCTACGAGAGCTGAGCCTGAGGAAAAGAGAGTTTCCTCCCCTCCTAGGGCAGGCAACGGCAAAGCTCCTGAAGCCAAGCAAGACTTGCAGCCGCCGAGACCTTCGCCAGGTTTGTTTGTCGGACGACGCTGGATAGCCAACCGGGAGGGTGAGCCAGTTTTTCTGCCCATCGAGGAGCTGGTGCGGCACACTGTGATTTTGGCTGGCAGCGGCTCGGGGAAAACGGTGCTCTTGAGGCGAATGGTGGAAGAGGCAGCCTTGCAGGGGATCCCTTCCATCGTCATCGATGCAGCCAACGACTTGGCCCGGCTGGGGGATCCCTGGCCTGCCGCTCCCGAAGGCTGGACAGAGGAGGATCAAGCCAAGGCAGAGCGCTACTTTGCCCAAACCGAGGTGGTGGTTTGGACCCCTGGGCTGGCGGCGGGCAACCCCCTCACCCTTGCCCCCCTGCCGGACTTTGCTGCGCTGGCCGGTGATCCCGAAGAGCTGGAGCAAGCCGTCGACATGGCCTGGGGCGCCCTCCAGGAGATCGTGGCCCCCGGCAAGACCGTCAGCGACGAGCTGAAGCGAGGGGTTCTTAAGGCAGCTTTGAAATACTTTGCCACCCACCAGCCGGGATCTCTAGCTGACTTTGCCGAGTTCCTTGCGGACCTGCCTCCGGAAGCAGGAGCCGGTATCAGCAAGGCGCCGCAACTGGCGCTGCAGATGGCTAATCTCCTCAAGGCTGCCATGGTTAACAACAAGTTGCTCCATCAACAGGGGATGGCGTTGGATCCGGCCATCTTGTTGGGGCTGGGCTCAGACTACGGCAAAACCCGGGTGTCGGTTGTCAACTTGGTGGGCCTTCCCACCCTGGGGGAACAGCAGCAATTTCTCAATCAACTGGCCATGGCGCTGTTTACCTGGATCAAGAAAAACCCCGCCCCGCCGGAAGCGCCAGTGCGCGGGCTGCTGGTCATCGACGAGGCCAAAGACTTTGTGCCCTCCCAGGGGACTACCCCCTGCAAGCAGAGCCTGCTGCGCCTGGCCGCCCAAGCGCGCAAATACGGCTTGGGTCTCATTTTTGCTACCCAAGCACCCAAGAGCATCGACCACAACGTCATCGCCAACTGCTCCACCCAGTTTTTTGGCCGAGTCACGTCTCCAGCAGCCATTGAGGTAGTGCGCGAGCAAATTGCCCAGCGGGGAGGAAGCGGAGAAGATGTGGCTGTCTTAAAGGTGGGACAGTTCTATCTCTCCTCGCAGCAGCTTCACCCGCCCTGCAAAATCCAAACTCCCTGGTGCCTGTCTTTTCACGCCCCCACCCCTCTAAGCGAAGCTGAGGTGATCCAGCGCTCCCAGGCAGTTAAGCTCTAGGCCCTCATCTTAGCAGTTTTGCCGCTGTTGGCTGTCGCGGCAATCTTCTCATTGCTCTTCTATTCCCTGGCAACTTGCTGCTGCCAATTCCTGAGGCTGCCTGGCAGTTGGGAGGCCTCTGGAGCTATGCTCCCTTAAGGCAACGTCGGGCAAGCTCGAGGCTTGCACGGCCACTTTGGGGAGCAGGGATCCTCGGGAGCAGGGCAATGGGGCAGGGGCTAGGAAAAGCTCAGCAGCGGTGGTGGGTGTTGGGTCTAGTGGTGATTTGGGCTTGGCTGAGCTGGGGGAGGATGGCCTGGCCTGCTGCCTCCTGCCAGGATCCTCTCTTCCTCCGGCAAATCTTGGCCGCAATGGGCCGGCCTGAGGTGGTGGTGGAGGAAGTAGCTCTGTTTGATAGAGATCAGTGCCTTGTCCAGTTGGTGTTGGATCGCCGCGGGCTGAGCGGATCCCTGCCGCCGGAGATCGGCCAGTTTCGCCGGCTGCGGGCTCTGTCCCTAAGCTACAACCAACTTTCCGGCCCCATCCCCGCCGAGCTGGGGCAGTTGAGGGAGTTGGAACAGCTTTTTCTCGACTACAACCAGTTCTCTGGCTCCATTCCGCCGGAGCTAGGACAACTGGGCAAGCTGCGGGGACTGTTTTTGGATCACAACCAGCTCTCTGGCCCCATCCCCCCAGAGCTAGGCCGGCTCAGCCGCCTAGAAAACCTCAGCTTGCAAAACAACCAGCTCAGCGGCGCCATTCCCGCCCAACTGGGCCAGATGCGCTCCCTCAAGGGGCTGTTTTTGGATCGCAACCAGCTCTCTGGGCCCATTCCGCCCCAACTGGGGCAATTGCACAACCTGGAAAACCTCTACTTGTCAGACAACCGCCTCAGCGGATCCCTGCCTCCGGAGCTGGCCCAACTCAAGCAATTGCGGGATCTGCGCTTGGCCCGTAACCGGCTCACGGGCGAGCTGCCCGGCTTTTTGGCAGAACTGCCGCGGCTGGAACGGCTCCACATCGAGGGCAACCCTGGCCTCTGCCTGCCGGCGGCCCTGTCGAGCTGGTTTGCCGGTCTCAATCCAGGGGATCCCACCTCCGCCCGCCCCTGCCCCTAGCGCTGGGATCTGGGTTTGCCGGCCTCCAGGTCTTCCGCCGACCTGCGATACTGGGATCAGGTGTCCACAGCCCACTACGCGAACGGTCAGCCATGTATATCCTAGAATTGCTTTTGAAAGGGAATCCCGCCCCCATCGTCGTCCACCAAAAAGAGGAGGAAGCGGCCAACCGCGCCTACCAAAGCGTGGTCAACGCTCTCCAGAGCGGATCCCCCCAAAGCTTGGAGCTGACCTGTGACCGCACCGGCAAAAAGGTGTTCCTGCTCACCGGCGAGCTGTGTGGCGTGCAAATGACCACCAAGTCGGGTGGCCCTGGTGCCCCAGGAACTCGTCCCGGCTTTTTGGCGCAGTTGCAGGGTTGAGAGCAGCTCTTCGGGTCTTCGCGAGGGATTTTCATGTCGGAGAGGGGGACAGAGTCCTTGCGCGGCGGCAAGAGGGAGTCCCCGCCGGCCATTCGGGTGGAGGGCCTGACCTTTGCCTGGCCGGAGCGTCCCCCGGTTCTGCGGGAGTGCAGCTTTGTCATTCCCAAAGGCCAGTTGTGGATGCTGCTGGGGCCTAACGGCAGCGGCAAGTCTACCCTATTGCAACTGTTGTCCGGATCCCTCACCCATCCTCAGCCCCTAGCGGGCCACCTGGAGGTGCGCGGGCGGCTGGGCCACGTGTTTCAAAACCCGGATCACCAACTGTTCATGCCGACGGTAGGGGCAGACGTCGCCTTTGGTTTGGGGGCAGAACCCCTCACGTTGGAAGAGATTGCCGAGCGGGTGGAAATGGCCTTGGAGCAGGTGGGCTTGCGGCACTTGATCCGCCGGCCCATCCACGGCCTCAGCGGTGGACAGAAGCAACGGGTGGCAGTCGCCGGGGCGCTGGCCCGGCGCAGCGAGGTTCTGCTTTTGGACGAGCCAACAGCCCTGCTGGATCCCGAGAGCCAGGCGGAGTTGCTGCGGTGCATCCGCCGCCTGGTGGATCAAGAGGGGATCACCGCTCTCTGGGTAACCCATCGGCTGGCAGAGCTGGAATGGGCGGATGGAGCAATTTTCCTCTCCGAAGGACAGGTGCGCCATCAGGGATCCCCAGAGCAGGTGCGGCAACAGCTTGGACAACTGTTTGGCGCCTTCAGGTCTTAGCCCCGCTGATCCCGAAGAGATCGCAAAAGGGTGGCTGCAACCCCCGGCGGTCGCTGCTTAGAATGGTAATGTATCCACAGCGATCGATAGGTTGGCAGCAAGGCATCATCCTGGACTTATCTACCCTGCGGAGCGGCAGGTTTCTGCCTGTTGATCCGCGAGTGCGCTAGATCCCTGCGGATCTGCGTCAGCAGATTATACCCGTGGGCCCCTGGCCCCATCTCGTTGAAAGGAGCTTGAGAATATGGGACTGTCTGAAGTCATTGCCAAAGAGCTGGAAAACGCCCGTAACATCTGTTCTGAGTACGGCGAAGGGGATCCTCACTGCCGTGCAGCTTGGGATGCTGTTGAGGAAGTGCTGGCAGCCCGCAGCCACCAGCCCAAAGCTCCCAGCAGCCTCGAGCAGCACTGTGCTGAAAACCCCGACGCCGTCGAGTGTCGTGTTTACGACACCTGATTTCTGGTAACCCTGCAGATCGGTCTCGGTTTATCGACAGCGATCGCAAGTGGGATCCCCGACAAGATCCAGCGGCCTGCCAGCTCCCTGCTGGCGGGCTTCGTCTTTCTGGGCCGGAATGCGTAGCTGGGCACCGAGAATTGAGTCCAGCCGGGACACTTTGCTCACCCCAGGAAGAGGGAGGATCGCCGGCTACTTCGAGCAACAACCCTCGAAACCCCAGCCCCTCGAACTTGAGGGTTGTGGGAGGCACCCTGCTCGCAAAGAAAGTTTCTCACGGAGAAAGCTTTTGAGCAGAGTCAGCCCGCCGCCATTGCCTCATCCACAAGACAAAGGCTGTTCCCAGCAGCACCATTTGTGGGATCAGCGTCTGCCAAGTGGGATACAAACCCAACCAGCGCAGCTTCGGGATCCCGGATAAGGGGGTGATCGGAAGCCAGCCCGCCACTTGCAAAGCATGGAGGCCGCTGCCCAGGAACTTAAAGCCCAAGTAAAAAATCAGCAGGCTTAAACCCCGGAAAAAAGCCCCCAAGGGCAGCTTCAGCCCCACCTGCAGCAGCAAGACCGCCATCCCCACCAGCAGCAGGGATCCCAGACCGATCCCCAGCCAGAGATCTTTTGCCGCCAGGGAAGGGGCCAATCCCACGTAAAACAACACCGTTTCTGCCCCCTCGCGAAACACCGCTGCAAAGGCCAGGAAAGCTAGGGAAAAAACCTGGCCTGTGGCGAGCGCTGCCTGGGCTTGTTCTTGCACAAAGGTCTGCCAGGAAGCAAGGGCGGCCCGCCGGTGCAGCCAGAGGCTGACCGAAAACAGCAAACCTGCTGCCACCAGCCCAGTCATCCCCTCCAGTACCTCTTGGCGGGTGTGGGTCAGCAACTGCTGGAAAAACAACTTCACCAGCAAGGCGAGCATCACCGCTGCCAGCAGACCCATGGATCCCCCCAGCCACACCCAGCGCTGCGGGGCCGACTGCCCACTTTTGCGCAGAAGGGCCAGCAAAGCCACCAGCACCAAAAGCGCCTCCAGACCCTCCCGCAGCAAAATCGAGGCAGCATCTAAAAAGGTGTAGTCCGACATAGGTTCACCCAGGCAGGTGGCTCAATTCTAGCGTTGCCTGAGGAGAGGCTCAGGTGGTGGCGGGGATGAACTTCAGAGCAGCAGAGTTGATGCAGTAGCGCAGACCCGTTGGTGGGGGACCGTCCCGAAACACGTGCCCTAAGTGACCACCACAGTTGGAGCAGTGAACCTCGGTGCGAGGCACAAGCAACTTCCAATCCGTCTTGGTGCCGATCACATGAGGAGCAATCGGCTCCCAAAAACTGGGCCAACCAGTGCCACTGTCGTATTTGGCTGCCGAGGAAAAGAGCTCCTGCCCACAGCCAGCGCAGACATAGATCCCTGGAGCCTTGTTGTCGTAGTAGGCGTTGCGGAAGGGGGGCTCGGTTCCCTCTTGGCGCAGCACATAGTACTGCTCTTCGGTGAGCAGTTGTCGCCACTCAGCGTCGGTTTTGGTAACGGGATAGATTTCTTGAGCCATCGCCTGTTGCTCTCCTGTCAAGCTGAGGGGTGCCGTAACGAACCCGGCCACTGTCAAGTCAAAAGCTTGCCTCGTCGCATAAGCGGTTTGTCCGTCCTGACATGGGTGAAGCCATCGCCGCCGGACTCTCCAGTTGCCCTGTCCGGCTGTTTCTGAGACTTGCAAGCAGATGCTTGTATGTATCTTAACTCTTCTTCACGTCTTCTTCCCCACAAAGGCGAAGGTACGGGTATCTTCACCATTGGTCGGCTACCCCTCAGCCAAAGCCGGCAGTTTCCGCGCGGCAAAGAGTCGGCGAGCTTCTCTATGAGTTCTATCTGTAGCTTCTATCCCTGGCTGGGGACATACTCCCGCTACAATGAGCACAGGCAAGGGATCCGTTCGGCCTAGGCGGGCTTGCCTGGGGATTCTTTTGCTAACCCTGAAAACGACGGAGTTATTGCCATGTTGCTGGTCGGCTCAGGCGCCAAGTTTGTGCAGCAGCTCGAGCAGTGTGGGGCTCTGGCCATCTTTGTTACCCCAGAAGGGGGATCGGAAGGGCACTACCTGCGGCGGCTGCGCGGAGCTGGCTACGAGGTAGTCACCCTTTCCAGCAAGGGGATTGGGGATCTGGCCAGTTATCTGACGTCCAGCCATGGGGTGCGGCCTGCCACGCTGGGCAAATCGCAGCGGCGCACCTATTTCTACCCCTCGTTGATCGAGCAGTACCGCGCCACCTTGCCCCCAAAGGCCAAGGGATTGGTGTTTTGGTTTTACGAGGGGCATGTGCTCAGCCGGCAAGAGCTCTCCTACCTGGTGAAGCTGAGCCAAGAAGATAAGGGCGTGAAATTTGTGGTGGAGCTGGGTCGAGAGCGGTCAATTCGGTGGCAACCTCTGCAGAGTGCCTGAGGATCTGTTCAGATTCCTCGAAAATTCTTTGCTACCATCTCAAGTAGGCGGCCTGCAGCCCAGACTCTCATCTTGCCGGTGGCCTTCCGTGCCTGTGACCTTGCCGAACGTCTCGCTGCAACAGGGTACTTGGTTTAAGCTGATCTGCGGCGCAAGTTTCCACCACTTGCCGTCGATTCGAGAGTTAGCTTTCCTCTACACGCTTGCCGGTGCCGATTGCATTGACGTCGCCGCTGATCCAGCCATTGTGCAAGCTGCACAAGAAGGGATCCGGCGGGCCCAGGCAGAAGATCCCCAGGTGGGGTCCCCCTGGTTGATGGTCAGCGTCAACGACGGCGAAGATGTGCATTTTCGCAAGGCGGTGCTGACGGATCCCGTCTGTCCTGCCGACTGTCCGCAGCCCTGCCT
>NZ_JANSHG010000080.1:0-11482 GCF_047461555.1 Synechococcus sp. WC101 | reverse complement strand
ATTTCATGGTGGGATCCCATTGGGAAGGATTGGTTGAGGGCGCGCAACACCGCATCCGGCTGCCGCAGGTCTGTATCGGGCAGGCTCTGGGAACGCAACTGGTTCATCACCGACACCGACAACAACGCGGATCCCACCCCGTGCCCTGACACATCTAGCAGGTAGATGGCCAGGTGATCCTCGTCTAGCCAGTGGTAGTTAAACGAATCCCCCCCCAGCTCCTGGGAGGGCAAAAAGCACCACTCAATCGCTATTTGGTGAGGTGGGAAGTCGGCCGGCTTGGGCAAAAGCGAACGCACATAGCTGGCTGCTTCGGCCAACTCCGCCCGCAGTCGGGCCGTTTGCTGCTGCAGGTCATAGCTGAGCTGGTGCAAGCGCAGCCCAGCCCGCACCCGCGCCCGCAATTCATTGGGATCGATGGGCTTGCTGAGGAACTCATCTGCCCCGGCATCCAGGCCCTGGATGCGGTCTTCGACTTCGGTGCGAGCGGTAAGCAAAATAAAGAAGGTGGTGGAAAACTTGGGATCCGCCTTGATGCGCCGGCAGACCTCCAGCCCATCCATATCCGGCATCATCCAGTCACAGATAATCAGCCCCGGGGTTAGGAGATGAGCTTTCTCCAGCCCTTCCAAGCCACCGCTGGCCATCTCGACGGTGTAGCCCTGCCGCTCCAGGGATCGCTTCAACACCAGCCGAATCGTGGGATCGTCGTCCACAATCAAAATGGCCGTCATGACCACTGCACCTCAATCCCGAATCAACCCGAATTAAAACGCAACTCTAGCCCGTACTGGTAGGCAGACCGTTTATCCTAGCCCAGGAGTTGCGGCAGAAAAACCGGCTTGGAGGGCGGTTAGCGGAAAAGCCTCAGCAACCTCATCCCCCAGAGCTAAAGTTGCGTATCCCTTAGTGGATCCCTAAAACCGTGGTTGCACGCTACCCAAAAGCTGACCGTTTCAAGATACTGGTGGGAATAGATAACAGCGGGGGGGTTTTTGGGCAGATTCTGCTTTAGAGACTTCCATTGGACAAAGAGATACGGATCACATCTTATCCATCCTTTGCCGGTCTAGAGTGAACTTTGAGGTTAAACGGCCTTGGCTGCATGAGCGCGTCTCCTCTACCGTTATCTCCTCCGTCCGTTCGGGATTCGCAGGCGGCTTCAGCCGCGGCACCCCGCCAAGCTCCCAGGGGAGAAATCCGGCTGGAGGATCTGGACGAGAAGCAATTGCTGGCCGGCTTGTCGTCGGTGGTGCTCAACCCGGCAGCTTGGAGTTGCTTTAGCATCAGTGAAACCAGCCGCTTGCTACGCCCCCTGCAAATTTGCCCCGACTTGACCGGAACTCCCGTTCTCTCCCCAGGCGCCACTGCTGAAGTTGTCTATAAGTTCCTGCTGAGCGACGGTCGGATTGGAACCATGAAGGGGCTGATCTCGATCGAAGACTTTCGCAGCAAGCGGCTGCATTCTATTTATGAGGAACTGCGTATTGAAAAAATCATACCGGTTTTTAACGAAGCGGTTGTCGAGCAGATCATCGATCAGTTGAAGCCGATTTTTGCCCGCGACCTGGACGAGCTGCTTTGGCAAGAAAGTTTTTACTTCACCCCTCAAGATCTACGCCAGCCGGAGTTCTTGTTGCGCGGCCTGCGGCCCGAGGCGATCCCACGCCGCTTTCGGCCGCACCTGCAAAGGGTGTACTCCCACATCATAGGGGTGTGTCGCAGCTTGCCCAACATCGCTTTCCAACTGTGTCTGCGGGCCTACCTGGAGTACAACGAGGTCAAAAACAAGCATCTGTTGGCAATTCTGCTCAGCAAGTATTTTTACACGCTCTATCGCATCGGTGGACTGGACGGTTGGAAAAGTCGGGATCCGGTGGAAGTGGGATCCCTCTACTCTTCCAATCGACGGGCTCGGCTGCAGGCTCTTTCTCACCTGCTGACTCTGGACAACGACAGCGACGAACCGCTGGCAAGCCTCGGGAGTCCAGGGCCGGGCGGCAGTTATTTCAGCGGAGAGTGGGAGCCTGCTGCTAGCGAGGTGCCGAGTACGGAAGAAATCGAAAAGCTACGGCAAGATGTGGAGGCAGCGCGCAGCCAGGCCGCTGAGGCCCAGCAGTTGGTAGCTCAATATCAGGAAGAGAAAAAACAAGAGCTGCTCAACCGCCTGCAGGATCCCAATAAGTTTCTCCTTTTCAGCCTCCATCAATTTTTCGACACTCTCCTCACATCCCTGCCGGTGGAGGTGAAAAGCGAGTACGGAGCCGTCTGGGTGCCCCGCACTTCCCACTTGGACGAAAAAGAGCGGGACAAGCTGACCGAACATTTGCACCAGATTACCAGCGAGGCCTATTTGCTGAGCATCCCCTTTGCCGAGGCGACGATCATTGGCTATTGGCGGGTTTTGGCCGATTCGTTCTACAACCAATGGGTTTTGAATCAGTACAAGCAGTTGCAAAGCTACGGAGTGGATCTAGAGCAGCAGGGCATCCAAATCCTGGAGCGCGAACGATTTTTAGATGAAGTGCAACTGCGCTTTGCTGGCCGCCACCGCGAGATCGTGACTCAAAATGTGGAGAAGATCAGCCAAATTGTGGTAGACAGCCTGGCCAAGCGGGTGGCCCTCAACACCAGCCAACAGAGCTTTCAAGCCATGCGAGCCAAATTGGCCACCGTTTTGGATATGGAGATCTCCCGCAAGGACATGGCGCAGGTACGGCGGCTGATCGACTACTTCACGGATGTGTTTTTGGGCAAGCGGGAGGAGCTGCGCTCGCCCTATCCGGTGGGCACCATCTTGCAAGTAAGGGCAGCCATCGAGCTGCGTCCCCCCGACAGTCGCACCCGCATTGGCCTGGAAATCCTAAACCAGATCTACCGCGAGTACATGCCTGTGCTGCAGCAAGAGTAGGGGCAGGGATCCCAGGGGCTGGCAAGTTTTGGGCACAATGGGGACTGGTGTGCTGTTTAGGGTTGGAGACGGCAAGTTCCCATGCGCTACCGCCAGCTTGGCCACAGTCCTCTGCAGGTTTCGGAGATCTGCCTCGGCACCATGACGTTTGGTGAGCAGAATACCCAGACTGAGGCTTGGGAACAGCTCGATTACGCAGTAGAACACGGGATCAACTTCATCGATACGGCTGAGATGTACCCGGTGCCGGCGCGGGCGGAAACCCAGGGAGCCACAGAACGCTACATCGGCGAGTGGCTGCAGCACCAGCCGCGGGAGCGCCTTGTCATCGCCACCAAGATCACCGGCCCGGGGCGGCCCTGGCACTGGATCCGCGGCGGGTCTCTCTCGATTAGCCGCAACAACCTCAAACAGGCGGTGGCCGGCAGCCTCAAGCGCCTGAAAACCGACTACATCGACCTCTACCAAATCCACTGGCCGGATCGCTATGTGCCCCTGTTTGGGGGCGTGGCCTACGATCCCTCTCAAGAGCGGCCCACGGTTCCCATTGCCGAGCAACTGCAGGGTCTGGCGGAACTGGTGCAGGAGGGCCTGGTGCGCTACATCGGCCTGAGCAACGAAACCCCTTGGGGAGTCTGCGAGTTCTGCCACGTGGCCGAGCAGTTGGGCTTGCCCAGGGTAGTCTCGATTCAAAACGCCTATAGCCTCCTCAACCGCACCTTTGAGATGGGGCTGGCGGAGGTCTGTCGCCACGAACAGGTAGGGCTGCTGGCCTACAGCCCCCTGGCCTTTGGGCTGCTGACGGGCAAATACCTGGGGGGCGCCAAGCCGCCGGGATCCCGTTTGGCCCTGTTCGAGGGCTTTGGCCAGCGCTACCGCAAGCCCAATGTGGAAGAGGCCGTGGCTGCCTACGTGCGCATTGCCCGCCAGCACGGCCTGACCCCTGCCCAGTTGGCTTTGGCCTTTGTGCGCAGCCGTTGGTTTGTCACCAGCACCATCATCGGGGCCACCAACCTGGCCCAGCTCAAGGAAAACCTCAGTTGCCTCGAGGTGGAGCTGTCGCCTGCGATCCTGGCAGAAATTGAGGCGGTGCACCAGCGCTACCCCAATCCCGCCCCGTGAAACTTCGGAAACCGATAGAACTTTTCAGGAGATTTTTTCGTCTAGGGTTACGGAGTGGGTAACTCCATCCGGCTCTTCTTCGATTGTTGATTGTTTGGGCCGATGTCTTTTCTTAGAGCCTTTCTAGCAGGTAGCGAGGAGTTGTAGGGGATGCGTGAGTTTTCTCTTTGGCAAAGTTGGAAGGCGGCAGCCGTGATAGCGAGCTGGGGCAGTTTGTTGCTGGTTGCGGATCCCGTTTGGGCGCAACTTTCCGATATCAGCACCTACTGGGGCGCCCAGTACATCGCCGGGCTCAATGAGCGGCAGATCATCGGCGGCTTCCCAGACGGCACCTTTCGCCCCAACGAGTCGATTACGCGGGCCCAGTTTGCCGTTATCGTCACCAAAGCTTTTGGGCTAGATACCAACGTCCCTGTGCGCCCCTTTGCCGATCCCATTCCCAGTTGGGCAGCTCCCTCCATCGGCGCGGCGGCAGCAGCGGGGTTGGTTTCCGGCTTTCCCGACGGCACCTTCCGTCCCAACGATGTCCTCACCCGCGCCCAGGCCATCACCGTTCTGACCCGCGCCGCCACCAACGGCAGGCTCCTCGAGGATCCCGGTCAAATTGAAGCCATTCTGTCCGGCTTTACCGATGCCAATTTGGTTCCCAATTTTGCCCGCGCCCCCATCGCGACAGCAGTTCAAGAAGGTCTGTTGGTGCTCTACCCTGATCCCACCCGACTGAATGCCCAGGCGGTGGCCACGCGGGGGGAAGTGGCGGCTCTCACCTACCAAGCGCTGGCCAAGGTGGGCCGGGTGCCCAGCCTAGACCCGCCTGTGGGAGCTGCCATCCCCGGGCCAGGGATCCGCACCGAGCTTCTGGCTCAGGTCCCCCCCACGCCTGAGCCCCTGGCCACGCCGGATATCCCCGTGGAGCCGCTGGTGGAAACGCTGCCCGCCGCCCCAGAGGTGAGAACTTTCTTTGCCCGCGAGGAGCTGGGATCCGTCAAGCCGGGAGATACCTTGACGGTGTATTTGCTGGGATCGCCAGGGGCGCAGGCGTCTTTCTCCATTCCCGGCATTGCCTACAACCTGCCCCTGCAGGAAACCCGCCCCGGCCAATACGAGGGCAGCTACACCTTCCGCAGCCAAGACCGGGCCTCGGAAGCGCCAGTATTTGCCCGTCTGGAGCGGAATGGGCTGGTGACCCTGGTGCGATTGCCGGACAAAACCATCAGCATCGGTCGGGTGACCGACACCACCTTCCCCACCATCAGCGACCTGGCGCCGCCCAACGGAGCGGTGACCGACAACCCGCGCCCATCCATCTCCGCTCGCTTTCAAGATGACCAGGGAATCGACCTCAATAGCTTTACCCTGCTGGTGAACAACGTGGACGTTACCGCCCAAGCTCAGCTCAGCCGCACCGGCTTCGCCTACACCCCAGCCGAGCCGCTGCCCACCGATCGACCGACCTTGATTGCCGTCCAAATTGCCGATACCAGCGGCAACACCGCCATCCAGCAGTGGTCTTTCCAGGTGCAGGCCGCCCAGCCCACACCCACTCCAACGCCCACCCCTACTCCAACACCCACACCCACTCCAACACCCACACCCACTCCAACACCCACACCCACTCCAACACCCACGCCGACTCCCACACCCACGCCCACACCGGAAGCGACTCCGACCGCAACAGCAACGCCTACCCCCACCCCAGAGCCTGTAGTGGAGCCTTTGCCTTCTCCCTCTCCCAGCCCTTCTTAGGCAAGAGGGATCCCATGAACAGGCTTTAGTGGTGTTTTAAAGGCCAATGGGTTGCCCCTAGATACTACATCTAGTGGGCACGAGCTGGTCAGGATGCTAAGCTACTGCCAGTTGTGACTGGACGGGATCCATGAGCTCAGCGTTGCAGCCGTTTTTGCCGTCGTGGCAAAGGGTTGGCTTTGGGTGGCTGGTGAGTGGGGTGTTGTGGGCTGCGGCGGTCGCTCCCATCACTGCCCAGCAGTTCGAGTTCACGCCCCAAGCCCCTCAGCCAAATCCCGTCCCTACCCTGCCTCTGCTCAGCAACCCGCCCGGCTCCACGGCTCCGCAAGCCCTGCCGCCTGTGCCTCAGGTGCCGCAAATGCCCCTCACGGGGGATCCCCTCCCCCCACCGGGGGATCCGAGCCCGGCCCCAATTCCGGTGGTGCCCGTTCAAGCGGCCCCAGGTGGACCAGCTCCGCCAGGCGAAGCCTACTCCTATCAACGGCGGCCCGACCTCAGCCCAGGGGGGAACCTGGCTGGGGCCGCGCGGGGCGAGCTGCCTGCCGGCACCCGTATTCCTCTTACGGTCTACCGACCCATCACCTTCCAGCCCTACCAGGCCATCAGCGCCAACCTGGAAGTCTCCGAGCCAGTGCTGGATCGCTTTGGCCAGGTGGTGATCCCGCCAGGGAGTGTGGTGTGGGGCACCTTTGAGCCGGTTTACAGGCCCAGGGATCCCCTCAGTCGTGGCGAAGACAATGCCGACCTGCGGAAACAGATCCTCGGCAACCGCTTTGTGGCCAACCGCCTCACCATCGGCCCTTCTACCTATCTCATTAGAGGCCAGTCTGCACTGCTCCCGGTTGGGTTGGATCGCAACGCCGATGTGGGCACCACCGTCGCCCGTGGGGCGGGCTATGGGGCGGCGGGCGGGTTGGCCTTGGGGGTGCTCACAGGGGGATGGGGCTTTTTGCCCATCCTGGCCGGCGGCCTGGCGGGTGCTGCTGCAGGTAGTACCAACATCGACCGGGTGGTGACGCTGCAGCCCAACACCCTGGTGGAACTGGAACTGAGCGAGAGCCTGATCATCCAATAGCCTTGACAAGAAGCGAGCAGGAGCGGGTCGGTAGAGTAGAGAAGATCCCCCCAAGTTTGCTCCATGGCCCTTTGGATCTACGTCGTGCCCCCCCTGGCCGGGCTGGTGATCGGCTATTTCACCAACGACATCGCCATCAAGATGCTCTTCCGGCCCTACCGGGCCTATCGGATTTTCGGCTGGCGCATCCCCTTCACGCCCGGCCTGATCCCGCAGAACCAGCCCCGCCTGGCCAAGCAGATTGCCAAGACCATCATGGGATCCCTGCTCACGCCAGAGGAGCTGCACAATCTGGCCCGCAAGCTGCTGCGAACTGAGCGCATGCAGGCAGGGATCCGCTGGCTGCTGGGGGTGGCGCTGGATCGGCTGCAAAACCCCGAGCAACAGCAGCAAACCGCTCAGGTGCTGGCGCGCATCTTGGCCGATCTGTTCAACGAGTCGTTGCCCCGCCTGGTGAAGGTGCTCGCCCGCCAGGAGACTTTTTTGGAGGGGCCGATTAACCAACTGTTCGACCAGGTGCTGCTAGAGCTGCGCCTCAACGCCGAGCAAGCCCGGCAGCTTTCGGAGTGGATCCTGAAGCAGGCGCTGCCCCCCAAGGTGTTGCGGCAGAACCTGGTGGATTTTCTCACCGATCGCAACATCGAAGCTTTGGATGAAGAATTTCGCGAGCGGGCCACCGGCTCCTACTGGCTGGTGGCCAACTTGTTTGGCCTCAAAAACGCCCTGCTGCGCCTGCGCACCTATTGCCTGGAGGAGCCGGAAGGGGCAGAGGCCATCTTGGAAGATCTGCTCAAAGACATCAACGCCCCCCGCCGCCTGACCGAGATCCTGCAGAACCTCTCCCTGCAAAACCTGCCGGTTTCCGCCGTACGTCAGTTGCGCCGTGCCCTGCGCGATGGGATCCAAGATTACCTGCGCAGCCAAGGGCCAGAGGTTATCAAGGGGCTGGGGGAGAGCATCGATTGGGAAAAAGTGGCCAGCCTGGTGTTGGGTCGCCTGCGCAACTCCAAGGCGCTGATCGCCTCCATCGATCAGATCAGCGCCGACCTGGCTTTGATCCTGGAGCGCTACCTAGAGCGGGATCTGGAATCGCTGATGATGCAGGTGATCCCCGTGTTGAACTTAGATCAGGTGATTGCCGACAAAGTCAACGCCACCTCCCCTGCTGAGCTGGAGCAGGCCATTCAGCAAATTGTGCGCCAGGAACTGCAGGCCATCGTCAACTTGGGGGGGCTGTTGGGTTTTTTGGTGGGCTGCGTGCAGGTGCTGTTTTTGCTGAGGTGACGGCCCCCTTCCCCAGAAAACGGGAGCTTGGATTGCGGCTTTTGCTTCAGTTATGATATTGGAATGCGGTTAACAATTCTCCACACTTCCGATCTCCACGCCAACCTGCATCCCTGGAACTACTTTGCCGGGATCCCTGCAGAACATGGCTTGGCCAAGCTGGCCACCCTGATCAAGCGTGTGCGAGCAGCCAGCGAGGATCCAGTGTTGCTCATCGACAGCGGCGACACGATCCAGGGATCCCCCTTGGGCACCTACTATGCCCAGGTGGAGCGGGTCTCCCCCCATCCCATGGCCCACGCCCTCAACGCCCTCGGCTACGACGCCTTTACCCCCGGCAACCACGACTTTAACTTTGGGCTGCAGGTGCTGCAGGATTTCACCGCCGATCTCCGCTGTCCCACCCTGTGCGCCAATATTCTCCGCCACAACGGGGATCCGCTGTTTCGCCCTTACCTCATCCGAGAAGAGGCCGGGATCCGCGTCGGCCTGCTGGGGCTGACCACCCCCCGCATCGACACCTGGGAGCGGCCCGACTACATTGCGGGGCTGCGCTTTGCCCCCCTGCTGGAAACTGCCCAGCACTACCTGTCGCTGCTACGGCCCCAGGTGGACGTGTTGGTGCTGATCCTGCACAGCGGTTCCAGCCAACTGCCTCCCCTGCGCAGCCCTGAGGGCTGGCGCAGCCCGGATCGCCGCGGCTGGGCCAGCAACAAAAGCTTGGTGGGGGAAAACGAGCTGCTGGCCCTGGCCGAGCTCGAGGGCATCGACGTCATCCTCTCCGGCCACACCCATCAGACCATTGCCGGCCTGGGGGGGGCCAAGGCCCTGGTGGTGCAGCCCGGCTACTGGGGCAGCCACCTTTCCCACGTGTCTTTGGAGCTGGAGCGCCACGGCGGACGCTGGCAAGTTGTCGGGAAAACTGCCCAGTTGCTGGCTGCGGAAGGGATCCCTGCCGATCCCGAACTCCTGGCCCTGACAGAGCCCTACCACCAGGCCACCTTGCGCTACATCCGCCAGCCCATTGGGCAGGCCCGTTGTGCCTATCGCGGCGGGCTGGCAGCCCGTTTTGGGGCCAACCCCCTAGCAGAGCTGCTCCATCAGGCCCAACTGCAGGCGGTACGGGAGGCCGGCCTTTCGGCGGAGCTCTCCCTGGTCAACATCTGCAGCAGTGCCGGCCTGGCAGCGGGCCCCATCTTTCTGCAAGACGCCTACAGCCTCACCGTTTACGACAACACCCTCTGCGTCTTGGAGATCACCGGCGACATCTTGCGACGCGCCCTCGAGCAGACCGCTGGCTATTTTCGCCAGTTGGATCCCGAGCATCTCCCGGCAGATCCCGCCTCTGTCGTCGCCCCCGAAGCCCGCGGCTACACCTTCGACCTCTACCACGGCATCGACTACTGCTTCGATCTCACCCGCCCTGTAGGCGAGCGCTTGGTGACCCTACAATTTCGCGGCCAGCCGGTGCAGCCGGATCAGACCTTTCGCCTGGCCATCAACCACTACCGCGCCGGCGGTGGGGGGGGCTACAGTATGTTCCAAGAAGCCCAAACCCTCTGGATCTCCGCCGACAGCATCCGCGACTTTCTCGCCCGCCACATTCACACCCATTCCCCCATCCAGCCCATCTACCGCCACAACTGGCACCTCATTCCCAACTTGGCCGAGATCTACTTTCCCCAGAGCTTGGGCCAGCTCCAGGACAGCCTGCTGGTAGGCTAGAACAACTAGGGATCTCAACTGGCTGGCAGAGGAGTCGGTAGAATACGATCAGCACAGAGCCCAGTTTGGCTGATTGCGACGCTGGTTTTGAGACTGCCAAACTGTCGGCACCCGACGTTACTGCTCCTTAATCACGCTTGTCGACATAACCCATGACTGCTGAAGAAAAGCAACCGATGCCCACAGAAGATGCCTATCCTGAACTCCAGGAAGAGGAAATCGACGTAGAAGCAGAGCTGGAGAAGCTGATTTTGGAAGACCGTGAAGCGGAAGCCAGCACCTCCTCTGGCGAAGCCAGCGCTGAGGCTTCTCAGGATCTCAGCGAAACCTTAAAGCAGCTCCAGCAGGAGTTGGAAATAACGCGCCAGCAACTGAAAGAGAAGGAAGAGTCCTACATCCGCCTCTATGCCGATTTTGAGAACTACCGACGGCGTACCCAGCGGGAAAAAGAGGAGTTCAGCCAAAAAGAACGGCAGAAATTTGTGCTGGAGATCCTGCCTGTGGTGGATAGCTTTGAGCGGGCGCAGCAGCAGTTAAAGCTGGAGACCGACCGCGAGCGGGAGGTGCACAACAGCTACCAAAGCGTCTATCGCTTGCTGGTAGAATGCTTGAAAAAGATGGGCGTATCCCGCATGAAATCGGTAGGCCAGCCCTTCGATCCTAACCTGCACGAGGCCATAGCCCGCCAGCCCAGCAGCGAGTACCCCGAAGATGTGGTGGCCGTCGAATATCAACCGGGCTACAAGCTGGGGGACTTGGTGATTCGCCACGCCATGGTGGCTGTCTCGTCGGGCAGCCCAACCTCTGAACCGTCTCCCTCAGACCCAGCCACCCCCAAACCCGAGCCGGAAAGCACGCCTGCCTCTCCCCAAAACCCCCAACATTCGTGACGTACTCCCGCACTCATGCTGACGCATAGAGTGCGGGCTTCCCAGTGACTCCTGCCCAATAGCAGGACATTTCCTGAGCTTGAAGAACGGGACGCCCCACCGCTCTGGATTTGATGACCCTCGCCGAGCTGTGATCCCTGCCAATCCTCAACCCACAATGCGGACAATCGTGCCACCGCTCATGCAGCTCTTTGGGCACCTCACGACCGCACCCCGAGCACCCTTGACTGCTGCCGCGGGGATCCCCTGCAATCGTCAACAGCCCAGCTCTTTCAGCCTTGGCTGCCAAAATTTGCAGGAACTCACCCCACCCGGCATCATCAACAGATTTGGCTAGTCTGCTTCTAGCCAGACCCCTAATAGTAAGCGCCTCATGAGCAATGTGCTTCCCCTTACTTAACAACTTCTTTGCCATCTTGTAGTGAAAATCTTTGCGCTGGTTGGCTACTTTGTAAAACCGTCGGGCAAAGGGCGGTGTTGGACCAGCTTGACCGGCCCAACCTTGGGCAGATGGATAAACTGCCCTCGAATGCAGTCCTGCTTCATCTGAGGGAAGGTGAAGGAGCGATACCGCCCTACTCCCTTAAACCTAGGCCTGCCTGCCCTTTTGCCGTTGCGGTCACCTTTTAGCCATCGGTCAAAGGCCCTTTGTACCCGCTGTAGGCAGTCTTGGAGCACCTGGGAATGAATCGCTTGGTATTCGGGGAAGAGAGCCTTTGTGTTTACCAA
>NZ_JANSHG010000079.1:0-11591 GCF_047461555.1 Synechococcus sp. WC101 | reverse complement strand
GGCGTAGAGAGGGCTATTCATCAGAGAGAGGGCGGCGCCCAGGCCAGCAAAAATCACGATTAGCCAAACAATGATCTGGCCGTAGATATCCCCAAAGGAGAGGGTACAGATAAAGCGGTAGCGGGTGTGGGTGTTCATGGCAATTCCTCGGGATAGCCTGGCTGGCTTGATCCTGACCGGGAACCAAGCCTTAGCCTCACGGGTGGATATGAGTATCTTGAGATTTTAGACGAGAGAAGGGGAGACGCCTCTCTTTCCTAAGAAATGTCTCAAGAATCGGCTGAGCAAGCCGGATCCTCCGTCTTCCCGAAGACAGGATGCTATCGTCGAGATCGCAGACTCTTTCTGGTAGGCAGCAGCCATGTGTATTTGTATTCACTGCTACTACGTGGATCGCTGCACCACCTATCACGCCGTGGAAGCGCAGCACCAACAGCCCCACCTCACCCTGACGCCAGATTTTGAGCCGCAAGGGCCCCAGATCAACGTCAACATCCGCAACGGCGGCACTGAGATGGAATGGGATGTGGTGGCCTGCCAGAGCTTTCGTGAGGAGCGGAACAAGTGGGCAAGGCTTCGCCCCCACGAGGTCGTTCCCACTTAAAATCTAGAGATGGCCTAGATGCCAAAAGGGTTCTCCGCGCCTGGGGGCTTGAGACTCAGGTCTGCTGCAGGCAAAAGCCTTAGTTCGTTTATTTCGAGAGATTGGGAAGACTACGATGCTAACCGCAAGCCCGACAGCACCACCAACGGATGCTTGTCAACGGGTAAGCCAGTTTATGCGGCATCTCCAGGACGAGATCTGTGCTCGTCTGGAAGCTCTGGACGGCAAAGCCAAGTTTCGGGAAGACAGCTGGGAACGCCCTGGAGGGGGGGGCGGTCGCTCGCGGGTCATCCAGCAAGGAGGCGTGTTCGAGCAAGGAGGGGTCAATTTTTCCGAGGTATTTGGCTCCCAGCTGCCCCCTTCGATTTGCAAACAGCGCCCAGAGGCAGCAGGGCATCCTTTCTACGCCACCGGCACCTCGATGGTGTTGCACCCCCGCAACCCCTACGTGCCGACGGTTCACCTCAACTACCGCTATTTTGAGGCGGGGCCGGTTTGGTGGTTTGGCGGCGGCATGGATCTCACCCCCTACTACCTGTTTGAGGAGGATGCGGCCCATTTTCACCGCACTGCCAAGGCGGCCTGCGACCGGCTGGATCCGGCCTACTACCCGGCTTTCAAGATCTGGTGCGACCGCTACTTCTTCTTGCCCCATCGGGGCGAGGCCCGCGGCGTGGGCGGCATTTTCTTTGACTATCAAGACGACCGGCCTGGGCTGCTCTACCGTCCTGAGGGCGAGGCAGAAGCGGATCCCGAGCAGCTCGCCGCTGAGCCGCCGCCCCTCCAGGTGCGGGTGGGATCCCGCAGTTGGGAACACCTCTTTGAGCTGGTGCAAGCCTGTGCCGAGGCGTTCTTGCCCGCCTATGTGCCGATTGTAGAGCGGCGGCAGGGGATGGAATGGGGGGAACGGGAGCGACAGTTCCAACTCTACCGGCGCGGGCGCTATGTGGAGTTTAACCTCGTCTACGACCGGGGCACGGTCTTTGGTCTCCAGACCCAAGGTCGTACCGAGTCGATCCTGATGTCGTTGCCGCCATTGGTGCGCTGGGAATACGGCTACGAGCCGCCGCCCGATAGCTGGGAAGCCCAGCTCTACGAAGTGCTGCGCCAGCCTCGGGATTGGGCCTAGGCGGTATTGGTCTCAATTTTTGAGGATCGCGTTGTCTTCCCCTCTGCCCCTTGCCTACCGCTTTCAACCCCCCCGCCACGCCGGGCCCGGCAAGGCGCCGGTGTTGGTGATGCTGCACGGGATCGGCAGTCATGAGGGGGATCTCCTCCAGTTGGCCCCTTACTTGGATCCCCGCTTGGCGGTGATTAGCCTAAGGGCGCCGCTTCCCTGGGGGGCAGGTGGCTTTGCCTGGTTTGAAATGGCCTGGACGCCGGAAGGGCTGGTGGGGGATCCCGAGCAAGCCCGCCGCAGCCGGGAGCTTTTAAGCTGCTTTCTGGATCAGGCTTTGTCCCAGGGAATGGCCAACATTTCCTTGGATCCGGCCCAGGTCTATTTGCTGGGGTTTAGCCAAGGGGCAATCATGAGCTTATATCTGGCTCTAACCCAGCCTGAGAAGCTAGCCGGCGTGGTGGCAATAAGCGGTCGTCTTTCGCCAGAGATCCTGGCCGAGGCGGTAGAGCCAGCCCGGATGCAGCATCTGAAGATCCTGGTGGTTCACGGCACTGCCGATACCGTTTTACCGGTGGCCTTTGGCCGCCAGATCCGCGACTACTTTGCCTTGCTGCCCTTGAGCTTTACTTATCGCGAGTACGCAATGGGCCACGAGGTTTCCCCAGAAAGTTTGCGGGATATCCAAGGGTGGTTGCAAAGTCAGTTGGACCAAAACTGCGACCCTCCTCGGAGTTGAACCCTAGGCAAGGTCTGGGAGCTGTTGCCTCCTGGCGCCCGAAGGCAAATACAATAGCGGCAAAGTTCTTGCCCCCTCTCCCTAAGGGTCTCAGTGAACGGCGGCCAGCCTCCCTACGACATTCTCATCCTCTCCAACGGCCCCGGCGAGCTGCTCACCTGGGTGCGGCCAGTTGTCCTCGAGTTGCGCCAGCAACTGCCCCAGGCCCGTCTTTCCCTGGTCCTCTCTCCTTGTCCGCACGCTTCTGGGCAAGAGATGAAGATAGCGGAGGAATTTATCCAGGTCGATCGGGTTCAGGATCCCGATTTTTTTCTAGCTTTTTTGCTCACTGGCCAAACCGAAGAAGCTTGGGACTGGGCCAAACGGGGGGTGGTGCTGTTTCTGGGGGGGGATCAGTTTTTTGCTGTCTGGATTGCCCGCCGTCTGCGCTACCGCCTGGTGGTGTATGCGGAGCGTCGGCCCCGCTGGCGACCCTGGGTAGACGTTTTTGCGATGCGGACGGAGGAGATCAAACGCCGCTACGACGGGGGAGGCCTCTTGGGCCACCGCTGGGCTGCCAAGATGCAGGTGGTCGGGGATCTGATGGCCGATGGAGTGGCCAGTGCTGTCTACTTGCCGGGGATACCTCTTCCCGGCTGGCTCAGCAGCCGCTCCCTTCCCCCGCCGACTCCTAGCGCTGCTCCCAAATCGACGGCAGGCTTTTCCACCCTCCTCCAGCCCCTCCCCGATCCCATCGAGGAGCCGGAATCGGGGCAAACGGCACCGGAAAGGGTGGAACCCCCCTCTGCCGACGAAGCCTTGCTGCCGCGTGGCTGGCAACGTCTTGGCGACCACAACCGCACTCACTACCAGGTGGGGCTGCTCCCCGGCTCCAAGCCGGCCAAGCTCTCCTTGGGGGTGCCGCTGGTGCTGGCGGTGGCCGATGAGCTGCGCCAGTTGTTGCCCAACGTCCGCTTCGTGATCCCAGTGGCTCCTGGCCAGACCCCTCAGTCGCTGGCGGCTTACGCCCATCCCAGGCTCAACCCCGATATGGCCGTCATCTACGGCACCTCCGCCACCCTGGAGCAAACCAACCTAGGCTCCCACTTCGTCACTCCCTTTGGCACCACGGTACAGCTGTGGACCCGTTTCCCCGCCTATTCTGTGCTAGCCAATTGCGACCTCTGCCTGACTACGGTTGGAGCCAACACCGCTGAGCTGGCCTACCTGGGGGTGCCCATGGTGGTGGCGATCCCCACCAACAAGCTGGAGGCGATGCGCGCCTGGGACGGGATCCCTGGCCTGTTGGCCCGCTTGCCTGGCCTGGGCACCTGGCTAGCCCGCCTCATCAACAGAATTGCCCTGCAGTGGTTGGGCCACCTGGCTTGGCCAAACATCTGGGCCGGACACGAGGTGGTGCCGGAGCTGCGAAGCCATTTGCGCCCAGCCCAGGTGGCCGAACAGATGCGAGCCCTGTTGGTTAATCCCGAGCGGCATCAGCAGATGCAGAGGGAATTGCAACGTCTAGGGGGCAGTCCAGGTGCGGCCCAGGCCATCGTGCAACTCGTGGCCCAGCAGTTGAGCAAAAGCTAAAGGAGACGGCCGAGGCGCTCCCGCAACTCGGCGGCAGCCTGCTCCAGGTGGTCGGGGGTATAGCCGGTGGTCTCCACCCGAACCGCAAGATGGGTGTCCTGGCTCTCATGGAGATGAACCCACAAAATGTGGCGACCATCTTCGGTTCTGCGGTTGGCGGCTTTGACGCCGTTTTTGGGGGCAGCGTAGGCGTTTGAGTCGTAGCGAACCAGATCTACCCAGGGAAGGTCGCGCAGGAGCTTTTCCACCTTGACCCAACTGCGAGGACGGTGATGGCTGCTGTCGCTCCGCAATTGGATGACCTGGGAGCGATCTCGACTGGAATCGGGGAGAGCCGCCCGCGGGATCCGCGGCTGGACTTGCGGCTGTAAGTAAGGTAAATACACCAGAGATTTATATTGCTCGTGGATGTAGCAGACCGGGATCCCCAATTGACTGCCCACCACGGCCATGATCATGGCCTGGGCTTTGAAGCCCCCGGTGGCGGCGAAGGTGACGATCCCTTTAGCGCTTTCCGCCAACTGGCGCAACAGCTCGGCCATCCGCTCCAGGGAGGATCCCTCTAGCTCGTAGTTAACGCCGGGGAGGGGCACCAGCGAAACCTGTTGTTGGCCCAGCGCTTCTTCAAAAAAGAGCTGCAAAATCTGGGCACACTCCAGTCCTTCAGAGGTTTCGGAGTAAAGCAAAATCAAGGCATCCTGGGGAGTGGGATCCAGCCGGTAGTAGGTATTGGTTTCGGCGCTGATTAGTTCCAAATCTGTCTTTTTCATCCAGGCCAAGGCCCGTTCCGGATCCCCGATGGTTTTTTGGCCGACCCAAGGGCGTTGTGGTTGCAGGTTTTTGTCCGGGTTGGTGAGCAAAGAGGTGCCCACCGTCATGATGATGGTCTGCATGAGTTATCCCCTAACTTTCTCGCAGTTTTTAAGGGCTCCATCCCCTCTCGCAATCAGAGCAGCCTTACTCTGCGAACTCTGCCATCTTCCCTTAAGTCGAGTACCTCTACCTCCACTTCTTGCCCCACCGTCAGGGATCCGGCCCGTTTCGGCTCTTTTTGGGTGAGCTTGATATTCGTATTCACGATTTGGAAGGTAACTTCGTTGCCCTTGATATTCGTGATGCTGGCCTTGAGGTGTTGCCCAATTTTGAAGCGGGCCTTGGTAGAAGCTGCTGCATTTTCAACTTGGGGCTGAGCCTGCTTTTGTTCAGCTTGCTCTTTGGGCCGCAGTGCCTCTGGCTGGGGCTTGGCCTCGCCGCCGCGGGAATGGGTCGGACGACCGCCATTGGGATCGGGAGGGGACGGGATCTCGCCGATCGGCACTCCCCCATCTTTGTAGTAGCGGGCCAGGCGGGCGGCCCAGCCCAGGATCTGCAGCATCTCAGCCGGCCTATCCTGCAGAGATTGCAAGTACTTTTTACAGGTTTGGTCGATGAGCCGGTAGTAGCGTGGGGTTTCGTTGCTGCGGTGGAGGCCAGTTTCTCGCACCAGCTCGCCGGTGAATCGGAAGAAACGGGATCCCGCGTCGGGGAGATGGACCACCGAGCGGAGGTAGGCGAAGCACTTGCTCAATTCGTTGACATCCACCTCTTCCTTCGCCAAAGTCATGGCGATGCCGTGGGCGAGATCCCAAGATTGGGGGCTGAGATCGACGGGGTCTGACAGCATCGGAGCACCCTCAGTAGGCGGTGGTGGGCGGTTCGCGCAGATGGGTGGGGCTCAGGATGGCGGCCAACTGCCGAAGCTGATCGGGCAGGATGTAGCCCTGGGCAGCTTGGATCTGCTTTTGCACAAAGGCTTTGAGGGCTTCTCCTTCTAGGGTATCGGCTTGTGGGGGATCGTAGCGGCTATAGCGCTCTTTCAGGTTGCGGGGCTGCTCGATCTTGTCCAGGGTGACCTGCAGGGATCCCAGTCCTACAGGCTTGCCGCCCCCCACCTTCAGCAGCAGCGGATGCGCGGGATCCTGACCCAAAACCGTGAACAAGGTGCCCAGCTCGGCAGGGGTGAGGTTTTTGAAGTGGATCTGGGTTTTGAAAACCGTATTTTGCGCCGCCTGCTGGGTGGGTGTCCCCTTTTGATGGCCCTGCAAAGCCCTGCGGTGCGTGTAATAAAACTTGCGCCCAACCGCCTTGCCGTTTTCAAAGTAGGCTCTGCGCTGGTCGGGTCGGGGACGGTACAGCGGGGGCAGGGATCCGCCGCCGGAGCCGATGCCGGTGGCAACGGCATCCCTGAACTCCACCAGTCCCTGCCAGTTGAGGGCGCCAAAAACGCGGCTGGCAGGACATAGCCGCTCCTTCTGGCGGCAGGGCTGCCGCTCTGGTGGGATCCGATCTTTGTAGCGGCTGGTGATCACTGCAAGGGTGCTGTTGGTGATCGCCTCGTACATGGCCCGGATGGCCCCCTTGAGGGAGCTGCCCTGGATCTTGAGCCGCCCGTCGGGGGTGGTGGTCATGGTTTTGAGCACCGGGATCCCGTTGACGCCGACGTCGCTGCCCAAGGCCAGGTGGCCGGTGGAAATGTGGAGGGCGGTCTGCACCGTCAGGGTGAGAAAGAGGGTGCCGTGCAACTTGTCGGGATGGAACTTGGCGTGGCCGGCGGGATGCTCCAGCTTGGGAGGCTGTTGGGGAAAGGGGATCAGCTCGTAGGGTTTGCGAGCGACGGCTGGCTCACCTCTGCCCCGAGCTGGGTTGCCGGCGGGCAAGGGTCGGGGGCCTTGGGGAGTCATCTTGACCTCGGGATGAGAGCAACAAAGTGAACGCGGGCGGTGCGTACATCGCGAAAGTAGCGCTGGCCCAGCTTGAGATGCCTCGGATAGCTAAGACCTTGGGGAAAGCGGGTTTCCAGGCTTTGGGATCCGTACAGGTCGGCCTCGCGATCCTCCCACTGCCACTCCCCGGCCAGCGGCACAAAGAAGTCGGGAGGAGGTTGGATCCCCAGATACAGCAGATCCCAGCCGCGGGGGGTGCTTTTCCAGCGCAACTCCCGTTGTTGGCAGAAAACCTGCCCCTCTTGACAGACCAGATCTGGTGGGATCCCCGCCTGAATGCCGCTGACGCGGTGGGGCCAGCGCAAAAAGGTGTAGGTTTCCTCGGCAGCGGCAAAACAGGCCGAGAGAACTTGGAACAACAAGGACGCCGTCCCGCTGTCGCCGGCGGCCAGATCCGGAACCTTGTGGGAGGCTACGTAGGCTGGTTTCATACCGCTTTGGTCTCCGTTTGCAAGAGCTGGGCCCAACTTTTAACGGCGGCGGCCAGCAGGTGCTCCACCTTGGCCTCAGACGTCTGATCCCAGGTCAGCCGCGCCCCAAATCCCAAAGGCATTGGCTCCGCTCCCACCGGCACCGCTTGGCAATCGGGTTTGGGGAAGCCGTATTTGCCTGCCTCTTCGGGGGTTAAAAATTCGCCCGCCCCCAACAGGGATCCCCTTGGCCAGGCAAGCTGGGATCCCAGCAGCCGTAGCTCCTGGCTCCCCTCCTCCACCAGGCAGACCGGGTAGTCCACCGTCGCCCACTCGTACTCCACCCGAACGCGGCCCATGCCGCGGGATTTGGCAAAGCCAATACCAAACCATCCTTCGTCCAGATCCCGCAGCACCAGCCCCAGCAGGCCCAGTTGGGCCAGGGTAAAGTTTTTCAGGTGGATCTTGGTTTGAAAGGATCCCTCTACGCACACTTGATAGCTGAACGGCCCCAGCCCCACCGCCACTGAGCCGAAGACGCGGTCGATGGCCACCCCATTACGTTCCTCCAGGCGCAGAGGGGTTCCCGGCTTGGAATAGGCATCTTCGATGCGGACCCGGCTGGCGATGGCTGTGTTGCCGAACATCTGATCCGTAAAGGAAGAAAGGGCGTAAACCTGGTGGGGCTCTTCAATTTTTTCCAGCCATTGATTGGCCTTTTGGTCGAGGGGATCGCTGGCCCAGAGTTGCAACTTGTTCCCCTCAGGCCGTCTGTCGCCGCCCACCGTTCGGACGATGCGCTCCGCGTGGGCGCGAATGGCCCCTTTGAGGGAGCTGCCGGGAAAATAGACTGTCCGCCCGCCGCCGCGATAGGTTTCCACAAACTCCATGTCGGGCTTTGTCGGATCTGCCCCTTGTTTGCCAGCTTTGATGAGCACAGGGCCATCTGGCTTGAGGGTGAGGCAGAGGGTGCAGTGGTTAACGTAGCGCTTGTGCATGGCCTGGGATCCTTCACTGAAGAGGAACAAGAGGGTTTTCGCCCAACCCTTGCGCTAGCTGCGGGGGCCGACGGGAGCGACAGCGGTTAGTTTGGCAACCAGGGCTTCCACCCAGTCTTGGCGCAAGGCGGCAGCCTCTTCCGGGCTAAGGGGTTGCCGGGATCCGGCCACCAGCTCTTGCAGATAGGTCAGCAGCCGCCGCGGATCCCCTTCTGAGTCAAACCAATAGACCGCCCCGATCTCCAGGCGGACGACCCCCAAGCCGCGGGAGCGCCCCCCTCCCAAGGGGATCTGCTCCGTTTCCAATTGGTGCAAGCCGATGGCCAGCAGGCCCAGCTCCCATGCTTCGGCATTTTCGACAACGGCGTGGAACTGAAAGGGGGTGTTGGCCGGCACCACTTGAAAGTCGTAGAGCTTGCCCTCTGCCGCCGTCTCCGTATCCCGATCGATGGCCACACCATCCCGCTCTTGGTATTGGCCAAACCAGGCTTCCCGCACCACGGGCAAATCGCGAATCTGCACCTTGCCCGCCAGCCAAGGGGATCCAAACACCTGCGAGACCCAGTCGGTGGCCTCGATCAGCTTTTGCGTCAGGGTTGCGTCGTCGTCTTTGTAGGTGTTCTTAATTTGGTTGACCACCCGGACTTGCTCGCTGCCGGTCAACTCGCTGGGATCCCTGGCCAGCGCCGGATCGATGCCGCGCAAAAAACTCTCCAGGCGGGAGCGCAGCGCCCCCTTGAGGCTGGAACCAGGGATGAGCGGGCGGCCCAGCGCGTCCTTGAGAACCGGCAAATCGGAGCCGATGGGCTCGGTGGAGCGGCCCACCCCGATGTGCAGGGCGGTCACGGTGGTGAGCGTGCCGGTGATCTCCAAGCGGTTTTTGAAAACGTCGAACATTGTTCCCTCAAATGGCTGCTCAAGTTAAGGCTTGTACTGCAGAGGTTTGCCATTCCCGAAGCGAGACGGAGCCCTTAATAAAACTCAAGAGGATCCCTAGGATCTGAGCAATTTCTGAGATAAAGTACTCCCTGTCATCGATAAAGAGTTGGTCACCCTCGAGTTTTGCAAATCGCCAGTTGGTTCCTGAGGTTACTGCTCCATAGACACTGTCTACTTGAGAATTGGAGTTCTTGTTAAAGACCTGTGCCCCCACCATACCGGCAACGCACTGGCCCAGACCCCCGATCAAGTCTTCTTTTTTGGCCTCAACGATAATCACCACCGGATCTTGAATGTAGAGTTGGAGAGGGGATAGGCAAATGATGTAGTCGCATAGGCCCACCAACCCCCTCTCGGGATCCACGTTGAATTCCTTGCCGGAAAACAGCGAGATTTGATCCCGACATAGGTACTTCACCTCTCCCAGCACAGGGGCGATGATAAACTCGGAGCGGGCTTTTTCGCTGTTGACCGAGGTGGCCAAGCCGAGATAGCGATCTAGGGTTATTTTCAAGTAATCGGAGCACTCAGTCGGTGGAACCTCTGCAAACAGGCCATGGATGATTCTTGACCTGAGCTGAAAGGTCGAAATGGCTCTCTCAAGGGTAAAACTGCTGTAGGTCACGGTCTAGGATCCTCCTCCCTCTCGCTTGTACTTGAGGTAGCGGGCCCCATAGCCCAGGTAGCGCCGAATCAAGTCAATTTTGATCTCGTTGACTTTGGGGGATGCTCTTTCAATTCCGGCTTCCCTGGCGATGGCTATAGCCCTTTGATGAATCCAGTTGTCGATGTCTTTGATGATGGCTTCTGCCAAAGAGTCTTTGCCCCGCCCCCACTTGTCATCGCGCCCCACCTGGTAGCGCAAAAAGTTCTTGATCACCTCTGAGCTTTCGGTGGAAGTTGCCACGTGCAATAGGTTGCGATATTGGGCCTCTTCCAATCTGTTGAGACCTCTGAAGTTATCCAAGGCGGCTTGAATTCTGGCGACCAGATCATCTTCGGCCAGCCGGATTCGCCGTTGGATCTTGAGCTCTTGTTCCGATGTGATCTCGCTGGTGGCGAAGGTCATAGCGGGTTCTCCCAGAAATGATGATGGAACGGACTGCAAACTTCGATTTGGCCGAATCCTTCAGCAGTGCGTTCGCCAATCCCCCAGTATTCCATCTCCGCCAAAATCGGGATCCAACGCTCCAGTTGCGTGGTGCTCAGCAGGAAGACGCTGCCCTGGGTTGTAACCAGCTCTACATCTTTAAAAAGCCCCCAGGCGGCGTTCCAGCCGGAAACATAGGCGTAGCTGCTACAGGCCAGCTCCAAGACCAGGGATCCGTCCTCGCAGTTGGCCTCCTCCTGGAGCATCGGCGGCGTGAGCACCGTGGTGCGTTGCCAGCGCTCCTTGAGGATGGCCCCCGACTGCAGCCCGATGGAGAAGTACTGCCGCTCCGGCGGCAAGGGCTGCCAGGGATCCCCAAACACCTGCCATTGTTGCCAGCGCTGCCGCAGCTTTTGGTTAAAGGCTGCCACCCGCTCAGCCAGGGAGGGCTTCGGGGCCCTCAGGTGTCGAGCGGCAAGGCTGACCCGGCCCAGCCCCCGCGACACCCCCCCTCCCAAGGACAAGCGGCGGGCGTGGGTGTTGAGGTAGCCGGCGAGGGCTGCCGCCAGCTCGCGATCCTGCAGATAGATGTGGCCGCTGAAGAGGGAAGGCTGCAAGCTCCCATCTCGCCCGGCCCGGCCCTCGTTGATCACCTCCAGGCTGTAGAGGATCTGGTCGGCGGCGGTGGCGCGGCGGCGGTTGATCCCCACCCGCGTGAGCAGGCGCTTGGACACGGCCACCCTTCGGTAGCGGGATCCCTCCTCCTGGCTGTAAAAGCCGCCGAAGGTCTCCACCCTGCCCCCGGAGCCATCCGGCTCTGCCGGATCAAAGGGGATCCCCAGCCGCTGCGAGCAGAAGCGATCCAGCAGTGTGTCGAACACCCCCGTTTTGCCCGCCTCTGAGCGGAAGCCGGGGTTGTTTTTGGAGCTAAAGGCCGTGGCCGGCAAAACCCGGCTGCCGGATCCCGGATAAGCATGGGTAAACACCGCCGCACGGGCCTCCGTGAACAGGGCGGCCAGATCTCCTGTCAGGGCCTCGCCGGGGCGGTGCCGGCTTTGGCGGAGCAGGAGGTCGGCCAAGGCCCCCCGGATCACGCTGCCGGGAATGAAGTCCTGGGCCTCGCTGATGGAGCCGCCCGGCTTTTGCCGACCGATGGCCAGGGGAGACTCGGCAGTGAGCGTGAGTTCAATGGCCTCCATCAGCTCCCTCCTCCGGCCAAAAAGGCCCAATCTGCGTCATTCGGCTGCAGGGCAGCTAGAGACTGGGGATCCCAGTGCAACCAACCCAAGCCTGCAGATTTGCTGCCTCCCAGCGCCCCAATGTGGTGCAGGGCCACCCGCAGCAGGGCCTTGCCCCAGGG
>NZ_JANSHG010000078.1:0-11693 GCF_047461555.1 Synechococcus sp. WC101 | reverse complement strand
AGCGCCGCCGATCTGGCCATGGCCTATACCCCGGGCGTGGGTCGGGTGGCGCTGGAAATTGCCGCCGATCCCAGCGCTGTGTATGAATACACCATCAAGGGCAATTGCGTTGGCATCGTAACCGATGGCAGCGCCGTGCTGGGCCTGGGGAATATCGGCCCGGAGGCGGCTCTGCCAGTGATGGAGGGAAAAGCAGCCCTGTTCAAACGCTTTGCTGATATCGATGCTTTCCCGCTCTGCCTGGCCACCCAGGAGGTGGGGGAAATTGTGGAGACGGTGGTGCGCCTGGCGCCGGGGTTTGGCGGCTTCAACCTGGAGGACATCAGCGCCCCCCGCTGCTTTGCCATCGAGTTGCAGCTCAAGGCCCGTCTCAACCTGCCGGTGTTCCACGACGATCAGCATGGCACCGCCATTGTGGTGCTGGCAGCGTTGTTGAATGCCTTGAAGGTGGTTAAAAAAAGCCTAGAGGAGGTGCGCATTGTCCTCAACGGGGCAGGAGCAGCCGGTATTGCGGTAACTCAACTGCTGCGACGGGCCGGGGCCAGACATATCCTGGTCTGCGACCGCCAAGGGATCCTCAGCCGCTCCCGCGCCGACCTCACCCCCGAGAAAGCTGCCGTTGCCGTTGAGGAGAGCGGATCCCTGGCAGAGGCTTTGGTGGGAGCAGATGTGTTCATCGGGGTGAGCGTGGCCAATGCTTTGACACCAGAGATGGTGGAGAAAATGGCGCCGGATCCCATTGTCTTTGCCTTGGCCAACCCGGTGCCAGAGATCCAGCCCGAGCTGGTGGCAGATCGAGTCGCCGTGATGGCCACCGGGCGCAGCGACTACCCCAACCAGATCAACAATGTGCTGGCCTTCCCAGGGGTGTTCCGCGGCGCTCTCGATTGCCGCGCCAAGCAGATCAACACTGAGATGTGCCTGGCTGCCGCCCAGGCCATTGCCAATTTGATCCCACCGGAAGATTTGGATCCCCAGTGGATCATTCCCTCGGTCTTCGATGGGCGGGTAGTTCCTCAGGTGGCTGCCGCCGTGATCCAAGCTGCCCGCCAAACAGGAGTGGCCGGGATCCCTTGAGGGTTCCCCCTGGCCAAAAGCGGGTGGAAGGCAGCAGGCCTCAGCTAGAAGCCGCAGGAGCCCCGCACTGTACCCCCCTCAATCCCCCCGCCCCCCTGCCCCCCGTATACGGGGGGTTGGGGGGGGAAGGGGGGCGGTCGGAGCCGGGTAGTTTACGATTTGCTTTTGCGGAGATCCGCACTATCAAATTGCTCTATCCACAACTCCCAGCAATCGGCGCGCCGGTTGCAAAGTTGCTCAAGATATTTGCAATAAGATCTTTGGGCTCTGACAGAGTTAACCGGAGACTTGCTTGTTATTTTTGTTACAAGATCGGGGATCCTCTCTACCTAGAGTCGAGGAAGCCGGACTAAGTCCTGATAGGCTGGAGGAAAGTTTGGGATCCCTGCCATGTTCTACTTGCCGGTCTCGCTGTTGCTGTTTTTGATGCTGGTGCTGCTGCTGCCTTTCCTCTGGCTGGGGCTGGCGGTGGATGTGGTGGCGTTAGCGGTGGGCAAGTTGGGGTTCTCGCGGGAGGGGGCGCTGTTGCTGCTGCTGGCTATCCTGGCGGGCAGCTCGGTCAATATTCCCCTGTATCGTGTGAAGTGCGAGGTAACGCTGGTGGAAGACCTGGCCAGCCTGTGGATACGGCAATTTTGGGGGATCCCGTTGGCCAAGATCTCTCAGGAGACCGTGGTTGCTCTGAACGTGGGCGGGGGGCTGATCCCGGTGCTCTTGGCCCTGTATCAATTTGGCCGGGCCGATGGGCTGTTGATCCTGGCCGTAACGGCGCTGGTGACTGTGGTCAGCTACTATGCTTCCCACGTGGTGCCCGGAATCGGCATTCAGATGAATCCCTTGACCGCCCCGGCTACGGCAGCCTTGGCCGCCATGTTCTGGGCTGGAGATCAGGCGCCGGCGGTGGCCTTTGCTGGCGGGGTTTTGGGCACGGTGATCGGAGCGGATCTGCTGCACTTGCCGGAGGTGCTGCGGCGCAATTGCTCGGGCATTCTCAGCATTGGCGGGGCCGGGGTTTTCGATGGCATTGCTCTCTGTGGCCTGTTTGCCCTGTTGCTGAGCTAAACCAGCAAATAGGTGAGGGAAAGGGTAACAGCCTGGCCGGGATCCAGCCAGCGCAAGTCGGGATCCCCTTCGGGGGCACGCTGGGTCAACTCCTCGAGGAGAATTTGCGTCCATTCCAGCGGCCCATTGAGCAACAGCGGCGAACGGGCTACCCCCAGCTTGCGGGCCATGGTTTTGAGGGCTTCCAAGCTGGCCGACAAGGGGCGAGTGCTGGCCACAAACAGCAGCTCGGTCAGCCCCTGGGCATGGCAGGTGAGCAGATCGGGATTGACGGCAGAGCGCGAATTGCCAGCCATCTCAGGCAGAGGTGGCAAAGTCAGGCTGCTCTTGGCCTCCAGGCGCAGCGGCAGGGCAAAGTCCTCCTGGGGCATGGGGGCCAGCAGGTGCAGTTGCCCGCTGGAATCGACCATCAACAGGTACCCGAACAGATCCTGCTCGCCCTCGTTGCGCAGAGTGAGATAGAGGGGATCCCCGCGCATAAAGCGTGGCATGCCTGGCTCGCCAGGAGCAGCGGCCCCTTGGGCAAGCCGTGACCCCCGCAAGGGTTTGCCCTTGGTGGACAATTCCCCCACCACCGCCAGCGGCGAGATTGCCGCGTTGAGGGTAGCCCGCAGGCGCTTGGCCGCCAGCAGATGGGCCAGACGGGGCACCAGCCGCTGCACTGCCGTAGCGGCAGCTTCCCCAGCCGGCCCGCAGGAATTGAGCAGCAATTCTCGCCCCGGCCAAAAGAGGCTGTAGCTGTTGACTTCCAGGGGTTTGGGCAGAGCGTCCAATTGAAAGGCGGCGGCCATTTCGGGGGTGATGCGGCCCAGCAGGCAATCCACCTGGCGCTCGCGCGGGTTGGCCGTCTCCATCCAGCTGTAGCCGGCGATGGCGTTGGTCAGATCTACTTTTTCAACGCGGCCTAAGTTGTCTTCCAGACCCACCAAAAGCTTGAGGCTGCTGGAGAGGCTGCGCAACTGCTCCCGCACCAGCGTGCCCACGGGGGGAAATTGACCTTCCCCGTTGGCCGGCTGCACCTGTGCCAACAGGCCGCTGCGAGAACGAATCAGCAGCGGCACCGGCGAGGCGGTGGAAGGCTCGGCAGCAATGGGAACCAAAAGAGTACCTGGCTGCAAGCCGCAGAGTGCCGCCGGTGGGATCCCACCCAGCCATACCTGGGCCCGATTCCCCTTCACTTCCTGGATGGCGCCGCTGACTCCCACCTGAGGGGGGGTGAGGAAGTAGGGCGGGATGCGCCGAGCCGTTTCTTTGCCCTCCAGGATGGGGCGCTGACAAGCAAACAGGCCCAGCTCCCGCTGACCGGCCACTTGGTTGAAGGCTATCAGCAGGCGGGTGGCAGGTGTGGTCTCCCACAGGTACTGCGTCAACAGGTAGGTGAGTATCCCTGCATGAAATCCCGGCCAAGCGGCTTCTGCCGCCAAATCTTGGGGGGTGGTGGCGGCAATTAACAACCCCTTGGGCGGAGAGGGCCAAATCTGCTGCACTTCACCAGAAGGCAGGCGACCGGGAGCCACCGCCTCTGGGGAGGTAGAGGCTACTTCCTTGGGGACTTTCGGCGGGCGGGAGCGCAGTTGCAAGTTGCCCCGTACTGCGGGTGCAACATAGGTAAAGCCACAATCGAGTACGGTCGTGAGCTGGGCTGTGCCCAAGCTTTGCACAAGCTGGAAAAAGCGCTCCAGACCCATAGCCGCCGCTTCTTCAGGGCCAGCCAACAGCAGCGCCGGCTGCCAGCGCTCGGGCGAAGATCCCGCCCGCCATTGGCCGTAGCCGCTAAACTGCACCACTACCGTTTCAGCCGTCTGACTTGCACTTCCCAAGTGCTCGGCAAAGGCTGACTGGATCGCGCTTGAAGTGGCAGCTCCATCGGTGAGGATGAGAATGTCTGCCGGGTCAAAGCCAAAGCGATACCGCAGCAGCTCCCGCTGCAGCTCCACATCCGTGACACACCCCTGTAACGGGGATCCCTCGCCGGGGTAGCGGTTAATGCCTATCAAGAGAGCCAACTTGCGGGAGCTGGCCGCCAAAGCTTGCCCGTAGCGCTCAGCCTGACCCACCAACCAGCCGGGAGAGAGACCAAGGCCGGCAGCAACCAGGAGTAACTTTTGTAGAAAAGACCGCCTTTCCATGTCAACCCTGTGGGCTGCCTCGCTGGCGTAACAGCCACCCTGTTGGCGAACGAGCCACAGCTCAACTCTGCACCGGATCTGTTGCTGCCTATTTCAGGATATCCCCACCCCTCCAGCTTTTTCGAGGGATCGGGTGACAGTTTTTGGCGTTTCGTTTACATTCTTGGCGGGATCCCGCCTCAAGTCCTTTCCGTCTGGGGATACCGACGCCAAGGCCGCTTAGGAGTTCAGCTAGAAACGGCAGGAGGCCCGCCCTTTTCCTCCTGTACACGGGGGATACGGGAGCGTGTCAATCAACAGCCGCGCAGCAAAACAGAGCGTTGGCGGTCGAACAGTTGGGCGTTTTCTCAACTGAGGCAGTTTCTGCACTCCAAGGCGGTGGGGCCGGGGTCAAGGTTGTGGTGGTGCCGCCTGCCGACAGTTTGCAAACCGGCCACCGATGTTTATGGCTTGGCCAGCAGGAAGGGAAGCGTTTTCGTTGTGTGAACCCGGCCTGGGGCTGGGAAGGGGAGGCAGATTTTAACGGTGCCAATGTGATTGCGGTTTTGGGGGCTGCTGTAAGCCGGCCTGCCCCCCGTACACGGGGGGTGTGGGGGGCCCTTGGTTGGCTTGCCAACTGCAGGGCTACCCAAAGCCTGCACTCTATGTGTCAGCATGAGTGCGGGCAATTTACAAAATAGGGCAAGTGAGCCCCCCGTTCCGGCCAATGGCAGCGGAGGAAAGGGATCACGATGAACCCAGCCAAAACTAGACAGCACAGGCTGTAGTAGAGGTGAAAGCTCCCGATGGGATCCACCTGTTCCACTACCCCTCCTCCCAGGGATCCCAGCGCTAGAGCCAGGATATTGTTCAAAGCATGGGCCAGGATGGGTAAGCTCAAGGAGCGTGCTTTCAGGTAGAGCAGCCCCATCACCAGGCCAAACACCGTCAGCCCAAGTGGGTTAGGGTGCAGTAGGCCAAAGACCACGGAAGAAGCCAGCAGGCCTCTGTCAAGCCCCCACTTGAGGCTCCAGCGGTGGAGCAAAATGCCGCGAAACAGCCATTCCTCCGTTATGGGGGCCACCACTGCAATCGAGAGCCAGCGCAACCCCTGGTACACCTGCGGCCAGGCTGTCTCCCCCTCCTCTTCCCCCAGGGAGTCCAGCATCGACTCCGCCAGCTCCGGGAAAGACAGCGACACCCAGTAGAGCATCAGCAAAGTGGTGCCCATGGAGAGCACAACCAAAGCCGGCACTACCCGCAGCAGGGATCCCCAGGGAATCGCAGCTCGCCAGTTGCCCCACAGCCGCCTCATCTGCAAATGGGCTCGTCGCCCGCGCTGCCAGCTCCAGATACAAGTGAGCACAAACGTGACGCAATAGACAACGTAGGCCAGCACCGGATCGTCCGAGGGCAGAGGCAACAGCCTGGCCAAAGCGACAACCCCCAGACCCACCCCCCCGTTGATCGACAGGAAAGCCAGCAGCAGATAGCGGGCCTTCAGCGCTGAAAATCCGGCTGAACCCGGCTCGGCAGGCGGCAAGGCGGGGGATCTAGACATAAAAAAGTAAGAGGTAGGAGTTTTCCCATCTTATAAGGGTGGGGGAGAGAGCACCGACTTTGGAAAGCCAATCCTCCGGGCAAGCTACCTCGTGGAAGGGGAAAGCCCCCCTCTTCAAAGGGAGAGGAGGTCACTGCTTGCGCTGAATCCAATAGGTGGTAAATAGCTCGCCACTGGCCTGTTTCTGGATTTTGCCCCCCAAGTCGGCGATGCGCCGCTCCCACTCCTGTAGGGGCGTGAGAATCGGCTCGCTGCCTTTGAAGAGCTCAATCAACCCCCACTGTTCGGCCCACACAGACTCAGGATTGACCACTTCGATAATCACTGGCGCAGCCGGACGCAACACCCGCCTCAGTTCTGCCCAAACCGCGTCAAAGTAGTCTATCGGGTAGTAGTACAAAAATCCTGTAGCAATGGCCAGATCGAACTGCTCTGGCCCGTAGTTTTCCAGGTGATGGGCGGATCCCTGCTGCATCGACTTGAACAGCTTGGAGTTAAGCTGCGGTGCCCGCGAGCGCACAAAGCGCACGATCCCCCCGCTCAGCTCATGGCCGTAAAAGTAGGCCTGCCAATCGTTCCAGGGATAGGTCAGGAAACTCACTCCACAGCCCAGATCCAAGCAGGCTTCCCGCTTTTTGGGGGCGCGCAATTGCCAAAAGGGGATCCCCAGGCGTTCCTGGAGGTGATCCCGCTTTTGGGCTTGCCAAAAGGGCAACTGTTCCAGGTCGGGGGGAAGTTGCCAACTGGCCCGACCCAACTGCACCTCCAGCTCCCGGTTGAAGCGGGCGGCTACGGCGGCAAGATAGGGATCCCAGCGTTCCCCGCTTTGCGGTAGCTCCATCTTTGGCCGGCTCTGTTGTGGAGGCTTGGGCGCTTAACTGGCCTTTAACCTAGACTACCAGGAGGCCCGGCCCATAGGCCCCCGGCTGCAGGGATCCATTGACCCAACTGTAGCTGCCGAGGATGGTGCCGGCGGGGACTTGAGCTTGGGAGCCCAAGCGCGTGTAAGCGCCGATGTAGCAGGGCGCGTGCAATTGAACGTCAGGGTGGATCTCGGCGGTCTTGTGAACCCATACCCCTGGCGCCCGTTCTTCCACATCCTCGAGAGGGAAATCCCTCATCCGGCTCAGGAGAATGTCCAGTTGGCCGTGGTAGTAGCTGGCCGGCGTGCCCAGATCCCGCCAGTAGCCAGTGTGCAGGTAGGCTTGCAGCCGTCGCCCCTGCCGCAGCAAGTCGGGGAAGATACGCCGCTCGAAGCTGAGGGGATCCCCGCTGGGGTAGTCTTTGAAAATAGCCGGATCGAGGACATAGGTACCAGCGTTGATGGTGTTGGTGGTGAGGGTGAGGGCTTCGGCAGCAGTGGGCTTTTCCCGAAAGGATTGGATCCGGCCCCCTTCCCCTACCTCCACCAGGCCGTAGGCGGTGACGTCCTCCACCTGGGCGAGGGTGAGGGTGGCGACGGCCCCGCTCTGCAGGTGGCAGTGTATCAAATCTAATAAATCCAGATCGGTGAGGATATCGGCATTGAAGACCACTAAGGGATCCCCGCTGAAGTAGGGTTGGGCCAGCACCAAAGCCCCTGCCGTATCCAGCGGTGTTTCCTCGACGATGTAGCGGAGCTTTACCCCCCAGGCAGCGCCATCTCCTAGGGCAGCCTCGATTTGCCTGCCCAAGTACCCAACGCTCAACAGGATGTCCGTCAAGCCAGCTCGACGGCAGCGGCCAATGAGCCAGTGCAAAAAAGGTACCTCCAACAGGGGCAGCAACGGCTTTGGCTGCCATAGGGTCAAAGGTCGTAAGCGAGTTCCCTGCCCCCCTGCCAGAATTACCGCCTGCATAGCTGTCCCCAACCCATTTTCCCAGCCTAGATGGTAGGGGAAAAGGATCCAGCCTGCCACAGCCAACTGGCTGAGGCCAGAGGCAGGGAGAGCCCCCCTTTGCCGCTGTTCTGCTGGGCAGCGAAGGCCCGCTAGGCTGGCGGCGACGGCTGGGGATCCCGGCAGGCGGCCAGGATGGCCTGGGCAGCCAACTGGCCAGAGAGGGTGGCTCCTTCCATGCTGTCGATGTAGTCCTGGGCGGTGTAGCTGCCGGCAAGGAAGAAGTTGGGCACGGGAGTTTTCTGCGGCGGCCGATAGGGCTCCATGCCCGGCGCCTCGCGGTAGAGGGAGTGGGCCAGCTTGACCACGCTGTACCAGGTCATGTTCAGTTGCCGCGAGGAGGGAAAGAGCTCATGCACTTGGTGCAGCACGTGCTGGGCAATGGCCTCGTTGGACATGGAGATAAAGGGATCCCCGGGCGTAAGCACGCATTGCAGCAGGGATCCCTGGCCGGGTTTGTAGTAGTCAGCAGGGCTGGTGAGGGCGAGATCGGCAAAGCAGGAGAAATCGGCATCGGCAGTGTAGAGGAGGTTGTCGATGCCAAGCGGCTGGGGATAGTCGACGGCGCGTTTGGCTTGGCCCTGGGGATTTAGCTCCGTCACCCAGCCGTCGAAGCGCAACTGCACCGTGGCAACCGGCACCGAGTCCAGCTTGTAGAGGTTGTCGAACTGGGGCCACTGCCGCCACACCTGGGGGATCAAGCGTTTCGCCCCTTCTACCGCCGTTGCACATACATACACATCCGCCTCCACGCGCTCGCCGTTGGCCAAAACCAGGCCGGTTACCGCGTAGGGGGGGGAGTCGCTGACTTCAATGCGGCCGACCCCCCGCCGGGTATGAACCTGACCGCCGCGGGCTTGCAGGTAGCGGACGATGGGTTGGGTAAGGTAATTGTCCGGGGATCCCTTGAGGAGGTTGAGCTTGGAGGCATCGGTTTTGCTGGCAAACATCTGAAAAATGGTCAGCATGCAGCGGGCGGAAATCTGCTCCGTATCGATGAAGCCCAGGGCATAGGCAATCGGGTTCCACATCCGCTTCAGGCTGGCCTCGGATCCCCCGTGGCGGCGGAACCACTCGGCAAAGCTCATCCGATCCAAAGCGCGAATCTGCCGCATCGCCCCCTCGTAGTCCAGCAGGCCGCGAATCAGAGGGCTGGTGCCCAGCGCCAGGGCGTTGCGCAGCTTATCGGCCCAAGAGAGCTGCTCGGTGGCAAAAAAAGCCTTGAGGCCGTTGAAGGGCGCCCCTAGCGGGAAGCGAAAATCGAGGCTGGCCACCTGCCCCCCGCGGTTGACAAAGGTGTGGGTGTGTTGCTTGGGCAGCAGGTTCTCGTAGGCCCCCACCTTCTTCATCAGGGCAAACAGGTTGCTGTAGTTGCAGAAAAAAACGTGCAGCCCCATCTCGATGTGGTTGCCCTCGGCATCCTGCCAGGAGCCCACCTTGCCGCCCACAAAGGGCCGCGCCTCGTAGATCTGCACCTGGTGCCCCGCTTCCACCAAATCCACCCCTGTGACCAAGCCGGCCAACCCGGCCCCGATAATGGCTACCCGCATCGTGATCCCCTCAAATGAGCTCAGCCAAAGGCTGAGGCAACTGCAAAGAAAGATAAACTTCTCTCATTCTGGAACAAAATGCGCCAGGGATCCCTGGCTTGACAAACGACCGCAAAACTTGCCATGATAGATGTCCGATGCGGATGTAGCTCAGTGGTAGAGCTTCTCGTTGCCAACGAGACGGTCGCGCGTTCGAATCGCGTCATCCGCTTTTCGATCCCTCACCCCCGTCCCCTCTCCCCTTGGGAGAGGGGAGGTGTTAGCGCTTGTAGAAGGTCTCCAGGCTGTGGCGGTCGCCCACAAAGCGCCAGTGCCAAGGTTCGTAGTTCACCCCCTGCGGATTGTTTCTGGGGAAAGACAGCTCAAAGCCAAAACGGGCGGCATTTCTCTCCAGCCACCGGAAGGCAGGGGTGGTCTCAAAGGCTTCTTGAGTGTCCCACTGAGGAAACTGGGCATCGCCAATATCAATGGCGTAGCCGGTGTGGTGCTCGCTGTAGCCGGGGGGAGCGCTGAGCGCAGCCCGTTCTTCCGGTCGCAAGGCTCGCGATTGGGCCAGTTGAAAAAACAAAAACTCCTGCTCCGCTATCGAGCGAAACCCAGAGATAGGGACAAGGCGGATCCCGTCGGCTTGGGCTGCTTCACTCATGCGCAGGTAGCTCTCGGCAGCCGCCTGGCGCAGGCGCACCTCTCGACCGTGGTAGCTGCCCACCACCCGTAGGCTATCTGCGGGGGCCTCGGAATAGGCATAGTGCCCCAGCAGCGAGACCCGCTCATTCTGCTCAGTTGGCTGCGCCAGAGGGGGCTGACCGGCTTTTTCGAGGACTGGGGAATCTGCTGGGGATCCCGCCAATCTCTCCAGCCACCACGCCATCCAGAGCAGCAAGCCAACTATGGCCAGCCCTACGCCCAGCCACAGGCCCCACGAAGCTGAGGAACCTTGCGCTTTTTCCGCACCAGATGGCTGGCGACGCGCAACCGGAATGTCGTCGTTCATGCGCAAGGGCTGGGATCTCAGAGAGGAACCGAAGAGATTTTACAAACCCAAGTCGGCCAAAATATCGCGGGCGTGGGTTTCGGTGTTGATGTTCTGATAGACCTTGGCAATTTTGCCCTCGGCGTCGATGACGTAGGTCACCCGCTTGGCGTAGCCGCCTCCATCCACATCGTAGGCGCGGGCGATCACCCCACTGGTATCCACCAGCAGAGGGAAAGGCAAGTTGTACTTCTCGGCAAACTTTTGGTGAGAGGCCTGGTCGTCCATGCTCACCCCCAACACCACCACGTTTTTGCTTTGATAATCAGCGTAGGCGTCGCGGAAGCCGCAGGCCTCTTTGGTGCAGCCAGGGGTGTCGTCTTTAGGGTAAAAGTAGAGGACAACGGTTTTCCCGGTAAAATCAGCCAGAGAAACTTGGTTGCCGTGGGTGTCGGTCGTGTTGAACCCTGGAGCAACGGTGCCAACAGCGAGAACCATAGACAGGTGACCTGAAGAGTGCAAGAGAGAAAGCTGCCCTCAGCATTTTCTTCAGCCCTGGTCGTCTCTGTCAAGCTGTTGCCGGCCCCGACCCGGCTGCCCGTTGCAACTCGACCACCAGCTCTTGGAACTCCACTGCCAGCCTAGAAGGCAGCCGTCGCCCCAGGATCTCCGCCAGCGACCGGTAGTACCACAGGGATCCCTCTTTGCCGCCGGAGAAGCGCTCCCAGAGCTGATCCCCCAGTTGGCGAAAGTCGCGTAGGATGCAGCGGACGTTGTGCAGCTTGTCGGAGGCGGCCACCAGCAAAACCGAGGCATCTGCGGTTTCCAAGTGCTTGAGATAGGCCACTTTGCGCTCTTTCCAGTCTTCTTTGGGCTCGCCCAGGGAGCTATCGCTGTCGGTGTCCGTGCATCCCAGGACGATCTGCAGCACCCGTTCTCCGAAGTGCTCCCGCAGCTCCCGTTCAATCTGAGCCCGCGGCTCGCCGCTGTAGCGGGGGCCATCCTCCAGGCTGTCGTGGAGGAGGGCAGCAATGGCCTCATCTTCGTCGGCGCCATGCTCCAGGGCGATGGACGCCACCGCCAGCAGGTGGCTGAGGTAGGGGATCCTTGTTCCCTTGCGGGTTTGAGCGGCATGCCAGCGGTAGGCGTAGCGCATGGCCTCGGCAAACCGCGGCGTCAACTGGGTAGACATAGGTATCTCTCCGGTCGAGGTTGGCAGTTGAGGGGATTGGTATTGGTAGGAAATCGTATCCAGAAAGCGTCTATTCCAAACCAAGCTTTGACCTGGTTGCCGAGCGGCACTCTGACTTTTGCTTCTTGGAACTTAAGCCACTTTTTCGGGTATGCTACTGAGAACATCCCCTTCTTACGGTAGCGCGGCAGGTTTGGTCTTAAACTCATTCCTTCTTGCCAGGAGAGCCTCAGCTTTTTCTTAGAGCTACTGAGTGCCTCAGCTACAGACTTACACGTCTGTTGTGCGGCGGA
>NZ_JANSHG010000077.1:0-11731 GCF_047461555.1 Synechococcus sp. WC101 | reverse complement strand
AGTGGGCAATTTGTTGCAGCCCTTGGGCGGGGGTGGGGGCCTTGGCCAGCCGTTGCACAAAGGCACTGCCCACGATCGCCGCATCCGCTCCCCAGAGAGCAATCTGGCGGGCCTGGTCGGGGGTGGAGATGCCGAAGCCTACCCCAATCGGCAGGGAGGTGTATTGGCGCAGTTGCTGCAGCAAGGCCGGGATCCGCTGCTCCAGGGCGGCCCGTTCGCCGGTGACGCCGGTGGTGCTGACCAGGTAGATAAAGCCGCTGGACTGTTGGGCAATACGGCGCATTCGCTCGGCGGGGCTGGTGGGGGCCACCAGCAGGATGAGGTCGATCCCCTCCGCCTGCGTTGCTTCCCGCAGGGATCCGGCCTCTTCCAGGGGCAGGTCGGGGACGACCAAGCCGGCACAGCCGGCCTGGCGCAGTTGCCGCACAAAGGTGGGGATGCCGAGCTGGTGGATGGGGTTGTAGTAGGTGAACAGGACGAGGGGAGCCCGCAGCGAGAGGCCCCGCAAGCCCTGCAAGATGTCGCCCAAGGTGACGCCCCGGCTGAGGGCGCGGGTGGCTGCTGCCTGGATCACCGGCCCATCGGCCAGGGGATCCGAATAGGGCACCCCCAACTCGATGAGGTCGGCGCCGTTCTCCTCCAAAACTTGCAGGGCCGCAAAGGTGGTTTCCAAGTTGGGATCCCCGGCGGTGAGGTAGGGGATGAGGGCGGCTTCGCCGCGGCTGCGCAGCGCCTGAAAACACGCGGTGATCCGGCTGGGCATGGGATCTGTCCAAGCTGAGGAGATGGAGAGCACCCCCTACTGTAGCGCCTGCCCTAGGGGAGGGGCACAAAATCGTAGCCGGTGCCGGAGCGGTTGCCCCGTTCAATGCGCACCAGCACATGGGGAGCATCGCGGTCGCCGGAGGGCAAAAAGCGCACCTCCCCGGAAGCGCCGTCTGGCAAGCGGAAGTTGGGGTCGCCCAGGGCAGTGAGAATGCCGCTGCGGCTGGGGGATCCCTGCCGAATAGCCTGGAGAAAAACACGGGTGGCGTCGTAGGCCAGTGCCGTGCGCCAACTCACCTGCCCTCCCCACATCTGGGCTGCCTTCTGGGCAAAGCCGCGGTTGCGGGGCACGTCGGGATGCCAGGGCACCGCCACCACCAGCCCCTCTACTGCTGCCCCCCCTTCCTTGAGGGTGGTGAGACTAAACAGCACATCCCCCCCCACCAGGGCGAGGGGCTGGCCAAGGGCAGCGTTCTCGCGGGCAACGGCCAGCGCTTTTTCGGCCACGGAAGCCGTGGGCGCCAAGAAAGCCGCCTGAGATCCCTGCCCCAGAGCTGTCTGCAGGCTGGCCTGGGGGTTGAAATCGGCTGCCGACAGGTCGAAGGTCGCCAGCACAACGCCCCCTTCGCTGGTCAGGGTAGCGGCAAAGGCGTCGCGCAGGCTGGTGCTGTAGGCGCTGTTGGGGTTGTAGAAGATGGCCACCCTCTGCAGGCGCAGTTTGTTAAGGACATAGCGGGCCAGTTGCGTGCCAGCAATCTGGTCGGAGGGGACGGTGCGAAAGATGGCGTTCCCCAGCAGGCTGATGCGGGTGCTGGTGGAGGTGGAGGAGATCATGGCCAGGCCGGCAGACTGATAGATCTCAGCCGCCGCCAGGGTGGCATCGCTGGCGTTGTGGCCGATCACCCCCAGGATCTCGGGCTGGCCCACCAGGGCTTTGGCCACTGCCGCCGCTCGCTCTGGGTTGTCCCCGTCGTCGGCAATCACCACCCGCAGCAGCCGCCCTGCAATACCCCCTTGCTGAAATAGCTCCTCTTGGGCCTGGGCCACGCCGCGCAGGGTCTCCTTGGCGCGGTTGGGGTTGCTGGAGATGGGCACCACCACGGCTATGCTCAAGGGGTTGCCCTGCTGCTGGGCGCGGGCGTTGTTGAGGAAAATGCGAGCTTCCGGGTCGTTGCGGTTGTTCTGTAGCCCCATCTCTAGGAGCGGGATCGCCGCGCCGAAATTGCCCTGGCGCAACAGCTCTGCTGCAGCCACGGCGGCGGGACTGCTATCGGCAAACAGGGTGCGCTCGCCGCTGGTTAAGAGCAGATCTTGGGCCCTACCGCCCAACCCTGGCAGAGGGATCCCTTCTGGCCAGCGGATGTAGCCCGCCTGCCAGGCGCGATGACCACCCCAGAGGAGCAATAGCCCTAGGGCAATGTAGACGATAGGGGGTGGAGACTTCGCAGCCATGGGCCCCAAGGAAGAGAACAGCAGAATCCGGACAGCAGGGGTACCGCTCACGCCTTCAGGAAGCTCTTGGACCCCCCCTCTTCAAGGATCTTCAAGAACTTTCTTGAAGCATACGCTAAGGATCGGGACGGTAGGAAGGGCTGTTGCGGTATTGGCGCTCCAGTTGCTCCACAATGGAAACAGGAACAGATGGGGTTGCCGGGGGCTCTTCTGGAGGTGCGCCGGCCTGTGGCTCGGTCTCCAAGTTAGCCGGCTGAGAGGTGGCCCAAACGACTCCTGCGATCAGCAAAAGAACCAAAGCGGCAGCGTAAAGAAATGCGGCAATGGCCATTGGGGCAAGACTCTAGCTTTCCCTTCCCATGATAGAGGTTGTCGAAAACCCTTTGCCTCAGGATCCGCTCGAGCAAGCCCTGTGGGACTGGCACCGGGGCCAGGCGAGGGGATCTCTGCTCTTGCACGCCTACAGCGCCGAGGGGATCCCGCTGGCAGAGGAGCCCCAGGTGGTCTCGCCGGAGGTGTTCTTCACCCAAGAGCTGCCGGAGGTGGAGGCCCTGGCCTTAGAGCTCTGCCGCGGTCGGGTGCTGGACATTGGCGCCGGCACGGGCCGCCACAGCCTGCTGTTGCAGGAGGAGGGGTTTGCCGTAGCCGCCCTGGATCGCTCGCCGGTGGCGTTGCAGATCATGGCCGAACGGGGGGTGCATTGCCGCATCGCCGCCGACCTGTTCCACTGGGAGGGGCCGGAAGAGCCCTTCGATACGCTGCTGCTGCTGATGAACGGCGCCGGCCTGGTGGGATCCCTGGCGGGGTTGGAGCGCTTTTTAAGCTTGGCCCGCCACTGGGTTCAGCCCACCGGCCAGTTGCTTGTGGATTCCACCGATCTAGCCGATCTCAGTGAAGAGGGCGACGCGGCGGATCTGCCGCAGGTAGAAAGTTCAGCTAATTCTGAAGCCGAGGATCGGGAGAAGGGGAGAGACTGCAGAACAGCGGGCGAGGCAAAAGCCAGGGTGGTGAACTTTGTGGCCGAGTACGGCGGGCAGCGCGGGGATCCCTTTCCCTGGCTGTTTGTGGATCCGGAAACCCTGCTGCGCTGTGCCCACGCCAACGGCTGGCAGGGACAAATTCTCTACCAAGAGCCGGAGGGGGCCTTTCTGGCACGGCTTGCGCCTCTCTAAGCGCAGCCCCTTAGTGGGAAAGGATCTGCGACAAGAAAAGGCGAGAACGCTCTTCCTTGGGGTTGCTGAAAAACTCTTGGGGGGTGTTTTCTTCCACGATCTTGCCGCGGTCGAAGAAGACAATCCGATCCGCCACCTCGCGGGCAAAGCCCATCTCGTGGGTTACACACACCATGGTCATGCCCGAGCGGGCCAGCTCCCGCATCACGTCCAGCACCTCTTTGACCATCTCCGGATCCAAGGCCGAGGTGGGCTCATCGAAGAGCATCACCGCCGGATTTATGGCCAAAGCGCGGGCAATCGCCACCCGCTGCTGCTGCCTCCCCGAAAGTTGACCAGGATACTTCTCGGCTTGCTCGGCGATCCCCACTCGTCTCAACACCTCCATAGCCCGTTCAACTGCCTCGGCCTTTTTCTATCTATTTCTATGAGCGCAACTGCTGAAGCGAGTGGAGCTAGCTTTCTGGCCCGCCATCGGCGGAACATCGCTGTCTCTCTGGCCCATCGTCTAGAAGCAGCCAGGGCAGCCAACAACACCCACCTGCTGGAGTTGCTGGAACAGGAGCAACGGCAACCAGCAGCAGAGTCCAGCGGCAGGGATCCCTCTGTTTCGGGTCTATGGCGCCACCTTTGGGAGGGTCTGAGCATCGGTTATCGGGCTTTAGGCGGAGGTGGGATCCGCTTGTTAGGATTGACCTAAATCACGGGAGAGGCGCGGGGATGGTTTGGCAATTGCTGACGTGGCCGGCCCAGAGCTTGCTGTGGTTGGCGGAGCAGATTCGCGAGCGGGCCGAGGCACAACTCGACAGCAAAGAAAACCTCCAGAAAGAACTCACCGCTCTCCAGATTCAGCTCGATCTGGGGGAGATCGATGAAGAGACCTATAGCCAGCGAGAAGAGGAGATCCTGCTGGCTCTGGAAGCCCTGGCCCAGGCCGAAGCCGGCAGTGCCGACGAGGATCCCTGAGTTCTGCGGGGGATCAGAACATGGGAGAATAAGCTTTGGTTGACCTCATTTTCCTACCCTGGGTTGCTTTCCATGGCCGAATCCCGCGAAACCTTAGTGCTCCGCGACGAGCAGAACCAGCCTCTGAAATGCGAGATCCTGAGGCAGGTGGTCATTGAGGAACAAGCCTATGCACTGGCCACGCCCGTGGACGCCGTGATCAAAGTTCTGGTTTGGGAGGGGGAAGAAGAGCCCGGCCAAGCGGTGAACGGAGATGCGGACATGGAAGGGATCCTGGATGAGCCGGATCCAGAGGAGCTCCAGGCTGCTATCCCCACCATCCAGGCCGTCTTGGAGGAGTTGAACTTGACTCTGCAGCAAAACGGCTTCGACATCCTGACGGTGCAGGGAGAGTTGCCCCCTGTTGAAGAGGAAGATGTGTTCGAGCTGGGCGAAAGCGAGGAAGATGCCCAGGAATTCCAACTGCTGGCTACCTTCTTCTACAAAGACAAGAAATACGGCATCTTTACGCCCCTCGACCCAGTTCTGGTCTACGTGGCCCTGCCTGACGAGGGGGATCCCTACCTACTGAACCCAGAGGACTCGCCAGCCCTGTTCGACCAACTCAATGCTGTGCTGCTCGATCTGGACGAGGTAGTGGAAGAGGAGGAGTACGATGATGAAGAATATGACGATGAAGACGAGGACTAGGCAGCTCGGGGTTTCTGCCTGAGAATTGAAGGCACCTGGGCCAAAAAGCCCAAAGGTGGAAGTACCAAGCCTCTTGCCCCAATGCAGCCCCTTGGTTGCCGCTCAAGTCGATTGGGCGGAGTCTTTTTGTTGCCAGCGCCAGCTAGGGGAGCGGCAGATAATGGAAGGAGGCCCTCGTTCAGTTCCCCAGGCGTTGCCCGATCCCAAGGAGCAGCAGGGATGCAACCGGTTGACCTGACCACCCTCCGTGCTGTGCTGGCAGATCTAAAAGGGGCTGAGGCCGGGGGGGATCCCTTGCTGCCTGCCCGCGTGGAGTGGATCCAGCAGACGGATCTGTGGACGGTGGTGATTGGCCTGCGCACCCTCAAGGCGCGTCCTTGCTTGCTACTGTCTTGGCATCCTCAGGCGGCCCGAGTTCACCTCTGTCAGGCTCCCCCCAAGGAAGCAGAGGACTTGCCCTTTAGCCAACACCTGCAACGGCACCTGCGGGGTTTGGCGCTGACGGAGCTGGCGCTGCTGGACGAGTGGGAGCGGGTGATTGACTTTCGCTTTGCCCCTCGCCCCGCGGATCCCCCTCAACGCCACCTTTATCTGGAAGTGATGGGCAAGTACAGCAACGCCATCTTGGTGGACGAGGGGGGCATGATCTTGGCCTGCGGCCACGGGGTAAGCGAGCGACAGTCGCGGGTACGGCCGGTGCAGCCAGGTCTACTTTACGAAGCTCCCCCTGCCCTAAGCGATCCCATCCCCCAGCGAGCCGAGCCCTTCTCCCAGTGGCAAGAGCGTCTTGCCCTAATCCCTGGCCCCATTGCTCAGCGGCTGCTGCGCTGCTACCGCGGCCTGAGCCGGCATTTGGCAGAGGCCATGTGCCTGCAGGCCGGGATCCCACCCCAAACCCCCAGCAACCAACTCTCGCCCCAGGAGTGGCAGGCCCTGTTTTTTTGGTGGCAGGACTGGCTGGCCCGCCTGGAAACGGCTCAGTTTAAGCCGGCCCTTACCCCCCAGGGGTACACTGTTCTCGGCTGGAGGGGCTCTGGCGGGGATCCCTCTACACCCAACTTGCATCAGCTCCTGGAAGCCTACTACCAAGCCCAGCTCAACCGCGAACGCTTTGAGCGAGAGCGGCAGCGCCTGGGGCAAAAGCTGGCTGCCCTGCTGAAAAAACTCCGCCAGCGGCAAGAGCACTTCGAGAGGATGCTGGCCGACTCGGCCCAAGCGGAAGCCTCCAAGCAGGCTGCCGATCTGCTCATGGCCCATCTCCACCTCTGGCGGCCAGGGCTGAGCTTGATGGAGCTGCCAGACTTTTTTAGCGGCCAGATGGTCAAGATCCCGCTGGATCCGGAGAAAAACGCTGTTCTCAACGCCCAGGCCTACTACCGCAAGCACCGCAAACAAAAACGAGCCCAGGAGGCCGTCCAGCCCTTGCTAGAAGCTGTAGCGCAAGAGATCCGCTACCTGGAGCAGGTGGAAGCGACCCTGCAGCATCTGGGAACCTATCGGGATCCCCAGGACTTGGCCGCCCTTCGAGAAGTTGAGACCGAGCTGATTCAACAAGGCTACCTAGAGAGCCCCAGCCGGGCAGAGGGATCCAGACGGGCCTCTTCAGCCAGCTTCAACCCCTATCGCTTCACTAGCCCCAGCGGCTTCTCCATCTGGGTGGGGCGCAACAACTGGCAAAATGATCGGCTGACCTTCCGCGTGGCCCAAGACCAAGATTGGTGGTTTCACGCCCAAGAGATCCCCGGTAGCCACGTGCTGTTGCGCCTGCCTCCGGGCGCGGTGGCCGAAAGTGAAGATCTGCAGGCGGCTGCCGATCTGGCGGCGTATTTTAGCCGCGGTCGCTTCAGCGACCAGGTACCGGTGGTGTATACCCGCCCTAAGTGCGTCTTCAAACCCAAGGGATCCCCACCCGGCATGGTGGTTTACCAGCAGGAGCAGGTGCTGTGGGGCCGTCCCAGCCGTGCCCAGTTGCTTGTGGAAAAGGAGGGGGCGCCCAAGCCGGAGGTTCCAGCAGAGCTACAGCCCTCTACTTGGGGTTGACTACGGATCCCATAAACAGCACAGTTTGCGCCTCCCGGTTGGCTCCGGAGGCCACAATGGCAAACCAGAAGGGGCGATCTGCTACGAACTGGAAGGGCTCTTGCCGGTCGCTGGCGGTGCGGGAGACGATGACCCCGGTGGCGGCTGCCGCCCCGGATCCCTTTTCATCTACTTCGATGGCCGCCTTGTGCAAGACTCTACTGACCTGCGTCGGCTCTGGGGTCATCTGGCTGAAATCGGCCTGAGGGGAAAAGGCGATCCCCAGGCCCAACTGTTGCAAAGCCGGCACCAGATCGGTTTCGTAGGCCAGCTTAAACTTGGGGAGCCGCAGCGAGCCGGGGCGGGTGGGCAGGGATCCCGTCCATTCTTGCCAAGTTTCTGGGCTGAGCTCCTGTCGCAGGGCTTCCAGGCTCACCCCTGGCTTGGGCAGCAGGATCACCATAGCCAGTTCCCCTTCCCCATAGGGCAGGCGCACCACCTGGAGCTGCTCGGTCTCCCGGTAGCCGTAGCGACCGGATTGGGCCATCAGCGGCACTTGGACACGGCGGCCATCTGGGCGGGTAAAGGGCTGGGGCTCTGTCAGGGCCGGATCGAAGGGTTGGGTCCACTCTCCCTTGAAGTAAATGGCGTTGAGCAAAACCAGCCTGTCTTCCCGGCTGAGGCGATCCACGATGCGGTCGATCTGGCCCTGGGTGCGCTCGGCTACCCAACGGTTAATCGCCTGCACCGTCTGGCGGGATCCCAGCTCCACCCGATTGGCCACTGCTTGGTAATAGGTGGCCAGCGCCTGCAAAAAGGGAGGCCGCAGGGTGAGGGTTTGATCGACCCAAAGGCCGTTGGCAATTTGCACCTGGATCGGCCCTTCTGCTTGGGATCGCTCCACCAGCCAGCGCGCCATCTGGGCATTGGTCCAGTTCAACTCATGGAGGGAGAGGTCTTGGGCCTCCAGCACCTCGGCCATGGCCGCCTGCGTTTCCCCAGCGGCGCCGTTGTACAGCATGCTCAGAGCCAAGTGAATGCTCAAAGGAGAGAAAAAGAGGTTCTCTTGCGGCTGCTGCTGGAGCAGGCGATCAAACAGCTTTAGCGCAAAGCGACTTTGGGCTTGTTGGGCCACAGCCTCTTCTCCATAGCCTTCCCCATAGGTCACGGTCGGCTCAAACGGGATCCGCACCGGGGCCTCCTGGGATCCCATCCCCTGTGCGGGCCAGAGACCCAAAAGCAATAGGCCAAACAGAGCCAGAAGCGAGCTCCGGCTCAGCGAGGATCTGCTCAAAAGGTCTTTCATGGGGTCTCTCCTGGCCGGGTGGGGAACGATAGATAGACTCTATGGCTATGGTATCGGGTTGGGGGTGGATGGCTCTTTGCGCTTGAGGAGAGATTGACAGGCCAAAGCCCGCAGGAGATCCCGGCCAAACTGGCTACGGATCCCCTCCCTCTTCAACCTAAAGAGCAGGGTAGGATCAAGCCTGCACAGCTAGCTCGGCAGGAGACAAGGGATGAGTTTGCGGGCAAGGGAGGGGCGGCGCTCTCGCCGGGTTGCCACAGCGGGCGGGATTGCCTTAGGCCTGGCTCTGCTGCTGGGATGTACTGCTGGGGGATCCTCATCTTTAGAAGCCCAGGAGACGGCAGCCGTTGCCAACGCGACCTCGGCCAAAGGAGAGCCCCAGCACCTGCCGGTGGCAGCAGAAGTCACCATCGCTGGCCGGCGCTTTGAGCTGGAAGTGGCCCGCACCCCTGAGCAACAGAGGCTGGGCCTGATGTTTCGCACCGATTTGCCGCCTGATCGCGGCATGTGGTTTCCCTTCGACCCGCCCCAGCCGGCTGCCTTCTGGATGTTTAACACCCTGCTCAACCTGGACATTATCTTTCTCCGCCAAGGCCAGGTGGTGTACATCGCTGCCGATGTGCCCGGTTGCCCCGCCCAACCCTGCCCCGTCTATGGGCCACCCTCTGACCAGTTGGTAGATGGCGTGCTGGAGTTCCGCGGCGGGACGGCGGCGGCCTTAGGTTTGCAAGTGGGAGATACGGTTGAGATCCGCGAGCTTCCCAGCTCCGCCCCTTGATCTCTATCTCCCCTCTCCCTTTGGGAGAGGGGCTGGGGGTGAGGGAAGACAAGCTTGCAGAAGAGGTTGAGACCATGCTCCTGGGATCCCAAAAGCTGCCGTTGGCCGTCTTGCTTGCGGCCTGGGATGATCTTTTCAGGGATCTTTGCGATGATTTTTGAGGGTCGCCAACTGCTTTGAGATTGATGCCAAGAGGCGACCGCGAGCCCAGGATGGTTTGGCTACTGCCGGCAAAGCCCTATGGATGTTAGCAGCGTAACTCAGTGGCTGGGGGTTGGGGTCGTTGCCCTGGCTTCCGTCCTTTGGGCCGAGGTTGTGCGGGATGGGCGCCATTGGCTGGCCCACCAGTGGCCCTGGCTGATGCCCAAGCACACTCTGCACCACCGCCTGTTTCGCCCCGATCTCAGCGTGGTAGACCCGAAGCTGTACCGAGAATCCCAGTGGCACCACGATGTCCCCGAAGCGGCGACGATGATCCTGGCCGGGATCCCTTGGGTGGTGCTGTTGGGACAGGGATCCTGGCTGTATGGCCTAGCGGCGGCGGTGGGGGTACTCTACTCGGCCAGTTTTCTGGTTGCCGGCATGTTGCGCGGCTGGGGGCTGGCCCTGCAGACGGACATTACCCACCAACCCGGGCCTTTCCCTGCTCCTCCTGCCCAGTGGCATGTCAACCGCGCCTACCACTGGCGGCACCACTTCGACGATACCAACGCCTACTTTTGCGGCACCCTGACCTTAGTGGATCGGATCATGGGCACCAGTCTCTCCTTTAAAGGCAAGCGCGTGGCCGTCACCGGTGCCTCTGGCACTCTGGGCCGGGCCCTCTTGAAGCACTTTTCCCGCCATGGGGCCAAAGTCATCGCCCTCAGCTCCCATGCGGATTCGGTCGCCATCGAAGTGGACGGCCAGCCCCAGCCGGTGGAGACCATCCACTGGCAGGTGGGTCAGGAGGGATCCCTGGCCGGGCTCCTGGAACGAGTCGATATCTTGGTGATCAACCACGGCCTCAACGTGCATGGGGAGCGGGATCCCGAGTCGGTCCACCAGTCCTATGCTGTCAACACCTTCTCCGCTTGGCGCCTGATGGAGCTGTTTTTCCAAACGGTGCGCGGCAATCGGGAAATGGCCACCAAAGAGGTTTGGGTGAACACCTCCGAAGCCGAGGTCAGCCCTGCTTTTAGCCCTCTCTACGAGCTCTCCAAACGGGCCCTGGGCGATCTGGTTACCCTACGCCGTCTCGATGCCCCCTGTGTGGTGCGCAAGCTCATCCTCGGGCCCTTCAAGAGCCAGCTCAACCCGATTGGAGTCATGTCAGGCGATTGGGTGGCCGCCCAGATCCTGGCCCAGGCCAAGCGCGATTGCCGCAACATCATCGTTACCATCAACCCGCTCACCTACCTGCTTTTCCCGCTGAAAGAGTTGGCCGTCAGCACCTATTTCCGCTTGTTCAGCCGCCGCTCTTCTCGCCCAGCTCTTCTGGGTCCGGCCGCCGGGATCCCTTTGATTTAGGGGGGCCGCAAATCCTGCCCGGCTCTATGGCATCAGGCGCAAAACTGGGGTAAGACAAGAGCAGGTTCCTTGGCGGCAGGGGATGGGATCCCTTGCGCTAACCCGAACTTTTGGGGAGCGAGAGGGCTCTTCCGCTCGATCTCCCTTATGAACCCTGGGTGTGAGGAGTAGGAGTGAGTGTAAACATGGTGCGACAGTGGGTGAGCGCAGTCCTCTGCGTGGTGGGCGGGGCTTTAATGCCGGGGTTTTTGTCCGGCTGTGCCATCCCGATGCCTTCGGCATCCGCGGGAGTTTCTGAGATCCAGGTGCGCTTGGTGCATGTGGCCCCCAATGCCCCTCGGATCGACTTGGAAGTGGGGGGGGTAAGGGCTGCTCAAGGTGTAGCCTATGGCTCGGTGAGCGAGTACGTGCGTATGCCGGCGGGCGAGTACGACATTGTTTTGTTTTCAACCCCTGAGACGACCAGCCCTGGCCAGCCCGCGAGTTTTAAGGACTCCGTTCCGCTAGCGCGAACGGTTGCGGCCAGAACTGTGGCCAACCTCAGAGGCGGGGGAGTGTTCTCGGTGGTGGCTGCTGACGAGCCCAATCGCGTGACGGCCTTAGTTTTGGAAGACAACATCAACTCGCTGTTTGACCAAGCCCTGGTTCGGTTTGTTCACGCTGCCCCTGATGCGCCGGCCCTGCAATGGCAGGGGGAGCAAGGGCGGGTGCTGATACCTCAGTTGGCCTTCGGGCAAGTTTCCACCTTTCAAGCCATGCGACCCGGCTTTACCCAAATTCAGGTGGCCATAGCTCCTTCAGCCCCCGCGCCAGGTGGGCAGTCGTCTCCTGGCCGGAGCATTCTCTTGCAACGGTTTGACCTCCAGTTAGAGGCAGGGAAAGTCTATACCCTTTACGTGGCGGGGCTGATGCGCAGCAATCCGGGCCTAAACTTGGTGCTGGCAGAGGAAACGCGGGCTCGTAGGCTCCTATAGCAAGGCTGCTTGCGGCTTGATCCTCTCTATACTGTGAGACTAGCCAGTCGTCTCTAGCTTTGGGGACACAGCCCGTGGATGCCTTATTTCAAGTGGTGGT
>NZ_JANSHG010000076.1:0-11917 GCF_047461555.1 Synechococcus sp. WC101 | reverse complement strand
ATCCAAAGAATGAGTCGGCATTCCTTTCTCTCCTTCCTCTTGAATACCTGTGCCCTATTTTAAATTAAAAGGCTGTAGTTTTGTTGCTGTCGCTCCAGCGATAAACTAAACTGCCACCAATCCCCGCTCGCGAAAGATCTGCAAAGCGTGGTTGATCTGTTCCGGGGTGGGCGGCTGAACATCGCTGAGGGTATAGGGCAATCCTAACTGCTGCCATTTGTATTCCCCCATCTTGTGAAAGGGCAAAACTTCCACCCGCTCCACGTTGGAGAGCGTGGCCACAAACTCGGCCAAGCCCTTGATGTTTTCCTCGGGATCTGTTAGCCCGGGAACCAGCACAAAACGAATCCAGGTGGGCTTGTGAATCTGATCCAAATAGCGAGCCAGATCGAGAGTGGGCTGCAGCGAAACGCCGGTAACTTTGCGATAGAGCTCCGGCAGATAGGACTTGATATCCAGTAGCACCAAGTCTGTATGGGCCAACACCGGCTTGGCCACGCCCAAGGGCGCATAGCCGGAAGTATCTAGAGCCGTGTGCAAGTCCAGCTCATGGCAGCGGCGGAAAATCTCCGCCACAAAGTTGGGCTGCATCAACGGTTCCCCCCCGCTGGCCGTGACTCCCCCGCCCTTGAGGTAGTAGTTGCGGCAGCGCTGGATCTCCGCCATGAGGGAATCCACCGTCACCACCTGACCGGCATTGGGATCCCGACAGTCGGGATTGTGGCAGTACAGACAGCGCAGAGGACAGCCCTGCAGAAAGATAACAAAGCGGATCCCTGGCCCATCTACCGTGCCACAGGTCTCGACCGAGTGAATGCGGCCGGTTATCGGCGTCAAGGGGTTGAGCGGGGTATCCATACTTCTATCCTCAACAGCTTTTGCAAAATATCAATTAATCTTGAGGTTTTCTTCCCAATTGCTGTCTATGCTGCGCACACCATGGTTTTGTCTCTTTTGAGATTTGGGCTTTACCCGAACTGGGTTTTGCTTAACAGTTGACAACCCCTGGAAAGACCCCCCTACTGGGAAACACCTGCCGAGATGTTGTGCAGGCGATGGGCTTTGGGATCAAAGCCCGCCGGGAAATGGGTATAGGCATCGTAATCGGCGTGATCCAGCAAAGCCCCCTCCAAGAGGGCACCGCGGAAATCGCTGCCGAAAAGCAGGCATCCCCGCAGATCCGCTCCCGATAGGTTGGCGCCGGTGAAATCGGCAAAGCTGAGGTCACACCCCCGCAGGTTGGCGCCTGCCAGGTTGGCCCCTCTGAAATCAGCAGAGCGCAGGTCGGCACCGGCTAGGTGGATGCCCCGCAAGTCGGCCTGGGGCAGCTCGATCTCCTGGAAATCGCGCCGTCCCGCCGCGTAGTCTCTAACCAAGTCCAAAACGCTATAGCTCATCGAACCTCCTTGCTTGGGGAGGGGGGATCCCTTCCCTCGACCCTGCTACGGGCAGCCTTCCGGGATCCCCCACTCCGCCGTTTTCCGTTAGAAGTGTTGGTGGAAGGTGCGGTTAATCACATCCAGTTGTTGCTCGCGGGTGAGCTTGATGAAGTTCACCGCGTAGCCAGACACTCGGATGGTGAGCTGGGGATAGAGCTCGGGGTGCTCCATGGCCTGCAGCAGGGTCTCGCGGTTGAGGACGTTGACGTTGAGGTGAAAGCCGCCATCCCGCATGTAGCCGTCCAGCAGCCCCACCAGGTTGGCAACCCGCTCCTCGGCGGTGCGACCTAGGGCCGCCGGCACAATCGAGAAGGTGTTGGAGATGCCATCCAGGGCGTCGTCGTAGGGCAGCTTGGCCACAGAAGCCAGCGAGGCCACCGCCCCCTTGGTGTCCCGGCCGTGCATGGGGTTGGCCCCCGGCGCAAAGGGCTCGCCCGCTCGCCGCCCATCGGGGGTGTTGCCGGTTTTCTTGCCGTAGACCACGTTGGAGGTGATGGTGAGGATGAACTGGGTGGGGATGGCATTGCGGTAGGTCTTGTGCTTGCGCAGCTCCGCCATGAAGGTCTGCACCAATTGCACCGCAATGGAGTCAACCCGGTCGTCGTTGTTGCCGTATTTGGGGAAGTCGCCATCCACCGCGTAATCCACCACTAGGCCGCGCTCGTCCCGGATAGCCCGCACCCGCGCGTACTTGATGGCCGAGAGGGAATCCGCCACCACCGACAGGCCGGCCAACCCAAAGGCCATGGTGCGCACCACATCCCGGTCGTGCAGGGCCATCTCCAGGCGCTCGTAGCAGTACTTGTCGTGCATGTAGTGGATGATGTTCATGGTGTTGACGTAGGTTTTGGCCAGCCAGGCCATCATCTGCACCAGGCGCGGCCACACCTCGTCATACTCCAGCACCTCAGAAGTAATGGGGGCATAGGCCGGGGCCACCTGCTCGCCGGAGATCTCGTCCCGGCCGCCATTGATGGCATAGAGTAGGCACTTGGCCAGGTTGACCCGCGCCCCAAAAAACTGCATCTGCTTGCCGATGCGCATGGCCGACACGCAGCAGGCGATGCCGTAGTCATCCCCCCAGTAGGGGCGCATCAGGTCGTCGTTTTCGTACTGGATGGAGCTGGTTTCGATGGAGACCTTGGCGCAGTAGCGCTTGAAGGCTTCCGGCAGCCGCTCCGACCAGAGCACCGTCAGGTTGGGCTCCGGTGCCGGCCCCAGGTTGTAGAGGGTATGCAGCATGCGGAAGCTGGTCTTGGTAACCAGAGGCCGCCCATCCAGCCCCATGCCGCCGATGCACTCGGTAACCCAGGTGGGATCCCCGCTGAAGAGCTCGTTGTACTCCGGCGTGCGCAAAAACCTGACCATGCGCAGCTTCATGACAAAGTGGTCGATGAGCTCTTGGGCCTCTTCCTCGGTGAGGATCCCGGCCTGCAGATCCCGCTCGATGTAGATGTCTAGGAACGTGGAGACCCGCCCCAGGGACATGGCAGCGCCATTTTGCTCTTTGACGGCTGCCAGGTAGGCCAGGTACAGCCACTGGATGGCCTCGCGGGCGTTGGTTGCGGGGCGGCCTAGATCAAAGCCGTAGCTGGCCCCCATTTCCTTGAGCTCGTGTAGGGCTTTGATCTGCTCCGAGAGCTCCTCCCGCAGGCGGATGGTTTCTTCATCCATCGTGTCCAGGTCGAGGCTGGCTTTTTGCGCCTCCTTGTCCTCAATCAGCCGATCCACCCCATAGAGGGCCACCCGCCGGTAGTCGCCGATGATGCGGCCCCGCCCATAGGCGTCCGGCAAGCCCGTGATGATGCCAGAGCGGCGGCAGCGGCGCATCTCCTCCGTGTAGGCGTCGAAAACCCCGTCGTTGTGGGTCTTGCGGTACTTGGTAAAGATTTCCTTAACCTTTGGATCCAGCTCGTAGCCGTAGGCCTTGAGGGCCGTCTCCACCATGCGGATGCCGCCGAACGGCATAATGGCCCGCTTCAGGGGCTTGTCGGTCTGTAGGCCTACAATTTGCTCCAGCTCCCGGTCGATATAGCCCGGCGGGTGGCTGGTGATGCTGGAAGGAAGGTCCGTGTCGGCATCCAAAACCCCCCGCTCCCGCTCCAGCGCCATCAAATCCTTAACCTTGGCCCACAGCCGCTGCGTGCGTTCGCTGGCCGGCGCCAAGAAGCTTTCGTCGCCGGTGTAGGGAGTGTAATTGCGCTGAATAAAATCTCGGACATCAATGCAGCGTTGCCACCGTCCCGGCAGAAAATCTCTCCCAATCGTTTGATCGGATACTTTGCGTTCTGTGGTTTTTTGGGCCTTCGATTCTGTAGATAAAGCTACAGAACGCTGCGCGCTTGCTATCATAACAATCCTCCCGGCTATTACGCCTAACAACTCCGCCAATAGGCTGGCGACAGGGCGAGGCGACGCCTCAGCAGCTGCCAAAAGCTACAACAATCTTTGCAAAAGGGAAGGTCTAGCCACTCACTTGAGGGAGAGCTTTTAGCAACTCTGCTGTTTCTTTTTTTAGATGTTGGCCCTACACCTCGCCCACTTCAATTTTAGTCTCTTGCCCTGGGAAGATGTTTTTGTGGGCGCATTTTTAACCGTGTTTTTTAATGTTGTCTTAAGAGTTTGCTGGAAAGAGTTTTGACCTTTTCCCTCGCCGAAGGGCCGACCTATGCTGAGGTAGGGCAGCCCCGGTTGCCCCACCAGAAGACCTGGTGTTCGCGTTAGCAGTGCGTTTTCTATGAAGTTTTCTATGAACCCGTCCATTCGAATTGTCCAAGGGATCCACCACCTGCACTTCTACCTTTGGGATCTGCCCCGTTGGCGGGAACACTTTTGTCGGGTTTGGGGCTTCCGGGTGGCAAGCGACGCCGGCAACACCCTGGAGCTGGAGCAGGGATCCCTGCGCTTGCGCCTGTCTCAGCCGGCACGGGCGGGGGACGAGGTGGACCGCCATTTGCAGCGGCATGGGCCGGGGGTGGTGGATGTGGCCTTGGCGGTGGGAGAGCAGGAGCTACCGGCCTTGGCGGAGCTGTTGCGGGGCCGAGGCGCCCAACTGGCGTGGATCCCGGCAGCAGCGGCGCTCTGCCTCCACACCCCCTACGGGATCCGGCATTCTCTGATCCCTGGCCCCTTGGATGCCGCCCCTGCTGAAGCGGGCCTGTTTTCCCACTGGGATCACGTGGTGTTGAACGTGGAGCAGGGATCCCTGCAGGCGGCAGCCGACTGGTATGGGCGGGTGCTGGGCTGGCGGCGGCTGTACCGCTACAGCATCGGCACCGCCACCTCCGGCCTGGAAAGCGTGGTGGTGGGGGATCCGGAAGCGGGGATCCAATGGGCCATCAACGAGCCCACCTGTGCCGCTTCCCAGATTCAGGAGTTTTTGCATGCCCATGGCGGCCCGGGCATTCAGCACGCGGCGCTGCACAGCTCAGACATTGTTGCCAGCCTGCGCCGGTTGCGGCAGGGGGGAGTGGACTTTTTGCAAGTGGCGCCGCAGTACTACACCAGCCTGGAAAGGGAGCTGGGGTTGGCGCTCCGTTCTGCCCTTGGGCAGGCCATCTCCTGGCAAGACCTGGTGGAGCAGCAGATCCTTCTGGATGCTACCCTGCCCGCTTCTGATGGCCAGGATCGCCCCCTTCTGCTGCAGACCTTTACCCAGCCCCTCTTTGGTCGGCCCACCTTTTTCTTTGAAGTCATTCAACGGCTAGGCGGGGCCACGGGCTTTGGCGAGGCCAATTTTCAGGCTTTGTTCGAGGCCCTGGAACGGCAACAGCGACAGCGACACCAGGCGCTGACCCCTTAGCTACAGCCGGCAGGGATCCGGAAAACTTTTCTCGGTTCCCTGGAAGTTTTATCCCAATAGTAAATGGCTATAGCTAAGAGTTCAGAGCAGTTGGGCGGCGATTGCTCTCAACAGGTGATTTTGGTCGATGGGCTTGGTTAAGTAGGCATTAGAGCCAAGCCGCAGCCCTTCTTCCATGTCTTCTCGGCTGGTTTTCGAGGAGAGAAAGACAAAGGGGATGTGGGCAGTGGACCGATCCCATCTCACGGCATCTAACACTCCATAGCCGTTCAGCTTGGGCATGACCACATCGCACAACACCAAATCCGGCAGGAGAGCGTGCACCATCTGTAATCCTTCCTCCCCATCGCTGGCCGCGACAGTGTCGTACCCAGCTCGTTGCAACACTTTCTGCAAATAGGTGCGGATGGCGGGTTCGTCTTCAATCACCAAGATGCGTTTGGACATGTGGCTTCGTAAAAAAGCAAACAAGAAACCCCCAATCCCTTGGGCTGGCCGTCGGCTTCCTGGAACAACCGAGAGCCGAGTTGATGCGGGAACGAACAGGGAAGCTACAGAGACAGCATAGAAAAACTCTGGGGAAAAAAGCTCCGCCAAATGGCTCATTCTGGTACCCTAACCCTCTGCAAAAATCCTGATACGGTGCAGAACCCCTTTCCTCATCCGCGGATTTGCGGCTATGGTCATTTCAAATAGCAATGCAACGTTTATCCCTAACTCCCCTCTCCCAGAGGGAGAGGGGCAGGGGGGTGAGGGTCTTATTCCGAGGTGAGTTGTCGCTCCATCAGCCTGGCCAGGGCAGCAGTGGGGGTGGTCTGTCCTTGCAACAACCGATGCACCTCCTGGGTGATAGGCACCCGGATGTTGTGTTGGGCGGCGATCTTGACCACGACAGGAGCGGTGTAAACTCCTTCGGCAGTGCCCTCGATTTCAGCCAGAACCTGGGACAAAGGCCTACCTTGGCCCAACCCGTAGCCCACCTGGTAGTTGCGGCTCAGAGGACTGTGACAGGTGGCCAGCAGATCCCCCAGGCCTGAGAGGCCGTTGAAGGTCTCAGGCCGCGCCCCTAAGCGGGATCCCACCCGGATCATCTCTGCCAAGCCGCGGGTAACCAGGGCAGCCCGAGCATTGGTGCCCAGGTGCAGCGCATCACACACCCCCACGGCGATGGCGATAACATTTTTCAGGATGCCTCCCAGCTCCACCCCCAGCGGATCGCTGCTGGTGTAGAGGCGAAAGCGCTCTGAAGCCAGGGCATGCTGCACCTGCACGGCTGCCCAGAGATCCCGGCTGGCTACCACTGCTGCTGCCGGCAAACCCTGGCGGATCTCGGCGGAAAGGTTAGGCCCGGAGAGCACCACCAACGGCTGGTTGGGGAAGGCAGCCCCCCAGATTTGGGCAGGAGTCAAAAGTTGGAGCGGATCCAGTCCCTTAGTGGCTGAGACCAAAATAACCTGCGGTGGGATCCCCACCTGGCGCACAACCTCGGCCACGGGGCGCACCCCTGCCATCGAGACTGCCGAGATGAGGATTTGGGATCCCTGGAGCACCTCTTTGAGATCCAGATCTTTGCGCCGGTCCCAAACCTGCACTCGGTGCCCCTGGGCCTGGGCCAGCAGAGCCAGCGTACTTCCCCAGGCTCCCGCCCCTAGAATGGCGATCTTCTGGGGGGATGTTGTGTTAGTTTTCATCTGACCTTTGCAGCCGCAGCTTCTCTCCCAGGATGCCTTAAACTCCCCGTTAGCAAGAGAGCGACAAAGGTTAGTATGGTTGGATACCAAATCATGGGTTCGGCCAAAGAGCAGACGAGATGACAGAAGCAGGGATCCGACGCCTTCCTGCTGAGGTAGCCGCCAAGATGGGGAGCTGGCGGCACGGCTATGCCCTCACCAATGGTATTCAACTGCACTACGTCACCCAGGGGGAAGGGGAGCTGGCCATCTTGCTGCATGGTTTCCCGGAGTTTTGGTACTCCTGGCGGCACCAGATCCCGGTGTTGGCGCAGCGGTTTTGCGTGGTGGCCCCCGATCTACGCGGCTACAACGATTCCGACAAGCCGGATCACGGCTACGACCTAGATACCCTCACGGCGGATGTCCGCGGCCTCCTGGATCACTTTGGGGCCAAGAGGGCGGTAGTGGTGGCCCACGACTGGGGAGGAGCCATTGCCTGGCACTGGGCGCAATTTTTCCCCGACGAGATCCGCAAGCTGGCCGTGCTCAACTCTCCTCACCCAGCTTGCTTTCGCCGGGAGTTCCTGACCAATTTGGACCAGATGCGCCGCAGTTGGTACTTGTTTTTCTTCCAGTTGCCCTGGCTGCCGGAGTGGGTGCTCCAGTGGAACTTGGGCGATTGGGTGCAGCGCATCTTCCGAGAGACCTCGGTGCGCAAGAGTGCCTTCACCCGACACGACCTGAAGATCTACCAAGAGGCTCTCGCCAAACCCAAGGTGCTCACCTCTGCCCTTAACTACTACCGCCACCTGTTTAGCCTGCCCACTCTGCAGAACCTGTTTTTACAGCCCCTGCGGCAGATCCTCGCCCCCACCCTGCTCATTTGGGGAGAGGAAGACTTTGCCCTCAGCCGCGAGCTGACCGAGGGAATGGATCCCTTTTTCCCCAACGGCATTCGCAAAGAATACATCCCCGAGTGCGGCCACTGGGCGCAGCAGGAGGCGCCGCAAACCGTGAATCGGCTGCTGATGGAGTTCCTCTAGGTGTCAAGTTGGGAGAGCTTTACCAGCCCCAGGGGTTCACCCTAGAATAATCCACTGAATTCTAGCAGGGGAAACGGCATGGCCCTGGAGTATCCGCCCCATCTGCGCTATGTGGACACCCACGAGTACATCCGCGTTGAGGATGACATTGCGGTGATTGGGATCACGGCTTATGCCGTCGATCAGCTCGGGGATATTGTCTTTGTCGGCCTGCCCGAGGAAGGAACAGAGATTGAAAAGGGCGAAAGCTTTGGCTCGGTGGAATCCGTTAAGGCGGTCGAGGATCTCTATGCCCCTGTTTCGGGGGAAGTGGTGGCAGTGAACAAAGCAGTGGTGGACAGCCCAGAGAGCATTGCCGACGATCCCTATGGCGATGGCTGGCTGATCAAGGTGCGCATGACCAACCCGGAAGATCTCGACGACACGATGAGCGCCGAGGCCTACGCCAGCTTGGTAGAAGGATCCTAAGCCCTACAGCAACACTTCCCGGTTGCCCCCCTGCACTTTGGCTTGGTAGAGGGCTTGGTCGGCTGCCTCTAGAAAGCTTTGGACGGAAGTTTCTGCTGAAAGGCTGAGCAAAGAGGCGACGCCAATGCTACAGGTGAGGTGGATAACTTCTGCTCCCACCTGCAGAGGGAGGGATTGGACGGCCTGCCGCAGGCGCTTGGCCAGCTGCAGGATGTGAGCTTCCGGAACCCCGCGCACCATGAGGACAAATTCGTCGCCCCCTAGCCGGGCCAGCAGATCCTCGCGGCGAACCTGATCCTGCAGTCGTTGGGCTACTTGGATCAGGGCTTGATCCCCGGCCAAGTGCCCCCAGCGGTCGTTGATGAGCTTGAAGTTGTCCAAGTCCAAGTAAAGCAAGTGGAGGGGAAAGCCATGGCGGCGGGCAAAGGTCATCTCCCTCTGCAGGTGCTCTAGGAAAAACCGACGGTTGTGCAGCCCCGTGAGCGGGTCGTAGAGAGTGGCGGCAGCGACCTGGAAAAAGAAAGCCTCCTCCAGCCGGTCATAATAGGCAAACTGCAGGAGGCTATTCCCCAGCTGGATGCGATCCCTATCCGCCAAAACCCGGCAATTTACCCGTTCCCCATTGACATAGGTGCCGTTGAGGCTGCCGAGATCGATGAGGACATAGCTTTCCCCTTCCTTCCTCAGCCGGCAGTGCAGCCGAGAGATGGTGTGGTCGGAAAGCTGAACGTCGGCCTGGGGGCTGCGCCCCACTACTGCAGTCTCCCCCAGGCGGAAAGTCCTGCCCCTATTGGATCCCTGAAGCACCGTCAAAAAGGCGCCCACTACTTTCCTCTCCACCTCCAGCCTGCAGGTTTCCAGGGGCATGGGGGTGGTTGGTTCTCCCGGAGAAGTATCCACAGGCGTAGGGATCCCCTACTTGAGTTAACATGCCTTTTCTGTATTATGACGGGTATTATGCCAGCCTGGCTGCTTTCTTCCGCAAAGTTGGCCAGCTCTGGGGAAAATCTCCCAGAGGTCTTCCTTTACTCCAGCCCCAGCCGGCGGCGGAAGTAGGGGATGGTCAGCTCCAGGCCCACTGGCAAAGGGATCTGGGGCTCCCACCCCAGCAAGGCGCGGGCCTTGTTGATGTCGGGCCGGCGCTGCTTGGGATCGTCGGTTGGGAGAGGTCGGTGGACGATGGGAGAAGAGCTGCCGGTGAGGGCCAAAACCTGCCGAGCCAACTCTAGAATGGTGACCTCCTGCGGGTTGCCCAGGTTAAAGGGGCCGGGATAAGGGCTGTTCATCAGGCGCACCAGGCCCTCGATGAGGTCGGAGATGTAGCAGAAGCTACGGGTCTGGGAGCCATCTCCATAGACGGTGAGGGGATCCCCGCGCAGCGCCTGGACGATGAAGTTGCTGACCACACGACCATCGTCTTCCCGCATGGCGGGCCCATAGGTGTTGAAGATGCGGGCCACGCGGATCTCCGTTTGGTACTGCCGCTGCCAGTCAAAGGTTAGGGTTTCGGCCAGGCGCTTGGACTCGTCGTAGCAGGCCCGCGGGCCGATGGGGTTGACATGGCCCCAGTAGTCCTCCGGCTGGGGATGCACCTGGGGATCCCCGTACACTTCCGAAGTGGAGGCTAGGAGGAAGCGGGCCCCCGTCTTCTGGGCCAGCTCCAGGAGGTGGTAGGTGCCCCAGACGCTGGTGCGGATGGTGCGGATGGGATCCGCTTGGTAGTGAGGGGGAGAGGCAGGGCAGGCCAGGTGGTAGATTTGCTCGATGCCAGCTTTTTCCAGCTCCGGCGGCAGCGGCTCGGCCACGTCGTGCCACAGCAAGGTAAAGGCGGGGTTGTTGCGGTGAGCCCGCACGTTCTCCTCCCGCCCCGTGTAGCCGTTGTCGAGGCAGATAACCGCGTGGCCTTCCTGCAGAAGGCGGCTAACCAGATGGGAGCCGATAAACCCCAAACCACCCGTTACCAGAACCTTCACCAGCCCACTCCAATTAAGGTGATGCCCGCCTGTTGAAGGGCCTGCCGGTCAAGGCAATTGCGGCCGTCGACGATAAGAGGCCGCCGCATCAGCTCGGCAAGGCGCCGGTAATCCAGCGACAAGAACTCCGGCCACTCTGTCACCAGCACTAGGGCGTCGCAATCCTGGGCCAGGCGGAACACGTCTGTTTCCACCACCACATGGGCTAGGCCCTCCCGCATTCCCGAAGCCGAGACAATGGGATCATAGGCTTTTACCTTGGCCCCCAGGCGGTGGAGCTGCTCAATTAAGGTTAAAGACGGCGCATCCCGCAGGTCGTCAGTGTGGGGCTTGAAGGTGAGGCCCAAAAGGCCAATGGTCTTGCCCTTAAGCACCTTAAGAGCCTGCTGCAGCTTTTCCACCAAGCGCTGCCGCTGCTCGCGGTTAACCTCGACAGTAGCCCGCAACAGCTTGGCCTCGTAGCCGTAGTCAGCCGCCGTCTGGATCAAAGCGGCCAAATCCTTGGGGAAGCAGCTCCCCCCCCAGCCTATGCCGGCGTTGAGGAAGGCGCGGCCAATGCGCTTATCGAGGCCAATCCCTTCGGCCACCTGAAGGATGTCGGCGCCGGTGCGCTCGCAGATATTGGCAATCTCGTTGATGAAGCTGATCTTAGTGGCTAGGAAGGCGTTGGCGGCATATTTGATCATCTCGGCGGAGGCCAGGTCGGTGACCAGCAAGGGCACGGGATCCCCGCCCAAGCCCTGCTGGCGGCTGAGGATGGGCTCGTAAAGCTGCCGCAGGATCTCGACGGCGCGGGGGCTGCTGGAGCCAATCACAATGCGATCCGGGTAGAAGGTATCGTGGATGGCGCTGCCCTCCCGCAGAAACTCGGGGTTGCTCACCACGTCGAAGGGCGGCACCCAGGAAGACCTGTCCAGGGTGGCCAGGGAGGAGGGGGTGGGATCCCCCCCAGCCAGGGCCATCTGTTGGCTGCTTAGGCGCTGCTGGACAGCCTCGGCGGCGCCGTCGAGGATGAGCATGCGCACCCAGTCGCCGGAGCCGATGGGCACGGTGGACTTGTTGACGATGACGCGGTAGCGGTTGTCCAGGTGCTGGCCGATCCCTCGCGCCACGGCCTCTACGTAGCGCAGGTCTGGCTCGCCGCTGGGCAAAGCCGGGGTGCCCACGGCAATGAAGATCACTTCGCTGGCCTTCACCCCCAGGCCCAGGTCGGTGGTAAAGTGCAGCCGGCCAGCCTCGGCGCCTTCCCGCACCAGCTCTTCCAGACCGGGCTCGTAGATGGGCAGACGACCTCGCTGCAGGTTTTCGATTTTGACAGGGTTGTTGTCTATACAAATAACGCTGTGGCCCAGGTGGGCCAGACAGGCGCCGGTTACCAACCCCACATAGCCAGCTCCCACGACCGCCATGTCCATGGCTGCCTCCCCCTCGCGTCGGTGCTTGGTTCTAAAATACCCCGCCGGCCCGCATTCCCTATCCCCTCGAAGAAGGTCGGCCCCTAGGGGGAGTCGGTGGCAAA
>NZ_JANSHG010000075.1:0-11961 GCF_047461555.1 Synechococcus sp. WC101 | reverse complement strand
CAGGTGGGCTCGCAGCCGCAGATGTGATAGACAAAATTGCGAATGAGAAAGGCACCGGCCTCCGAGTGGGCCACCTCTGGGTGAAATTGCACCCCGTAGAGACGGCGCGCCGGATCGGCAATGGCGGCAAAGGGGGTGTTGTCAGTGTAAGCCAGCGAATGAAAGCCCGGGGGCAACTCGGTCACCGAGTCTCCGTGGCTCATCCACATGATGCTGCTTTCTGGCAGGTTGGTGAGCAGATCGGTGGGATCCAAAATGTGCAGGGCGGCACGGCCGTATTCCCCCTTCTGGGCCGGCTCCACCTTGCCCCCCAACTGCTGCACCATAAGCTGCATACCGTAGCACACGCCCAGGATGGGGATCCCCAAGTTCCAGATCTCCAGGTCACAAGCGGGAGCGCCCGGCTCATAGACCGAGTTGGGGCCGCCGGAGAGGATGATGCCCTGGGGCCGCAGTTGCCGCAGTTGCTCGGCAGTGGTGCGGTAGGAAAGGATTTCCGAATAGACGTGGGTTTCGCGAATACGCCGGGCAATGAGCTCAGAGTACTGGGATCCAAAATCGAGAATAACAATCATCTGGCGCTGCACCTTGAGGGAGGAAGGAAAAAGGCCGGGAGGGAGGGGAGAGGTAGAAGAGTTCACAAAACCTCGCAAGTGCAGAATGAGAAAGCCGGGCCTAGCGACTAACTCGGCTGTGGATAAGAAACATTAAGGGCTCTTCCATCGTAACAGGGATGGAGGCGCTTGCTTGCAGTTGCCTGTCCTGGAGAGTCCCTATCGGGTGGGAAGAGAGTTTTCGCTAAAAAACCGCTCACTGGCTAGGCAATGATTCCCAGCAACCATCGCAACGGGGAACCCAGATGACCAGGTAAAGGCAAGACTTATGATCGAAAAAAGAAGCCATCCAGACCGGTGGAGATACTGGCAAAGATCCGCAGTGCCATCGTTTTATGTCCGTTGTTGCTGAGTCCTTTCAAACGTATCTTCGTCGTCGCCGTCGTCTGCTGGCTCGCCGTCTCAAGCGGCAGCAAGGGTGGGGTGTGGTTTTGGCTTTGTTGGCCTTGTACTTGCTCAGTTGGGATGCGCTGAGCGAGGGTGGGTCGTTGCTGCACTTGGGGAGAGGGCAACCCCTATGGCTGGTGGTGATCCCGCTGTTGGGGGGAGGACTCTACAGCTTGGGCGCTGGGATGGTCTGGATGCTGCGCCAGCGCTGCTCTGCCCAGCTTTTGGCCGAGATGATCAGCTTGCCCCACTTGGCTTTGGCCGCCCTGCTCTGGCTGGGTCTGGCCATCTGGGGAGAGCAGCTTTCGCCTTTCCTGTTACGACAAAAAAACCAGTTATTGGCGGGCCTGGTGATGAGTTGGCTGTTGGCTCAGGGGTGGAGTTTTCTTCGCTCCCACTGGATCGTGGAGGTGGGGCAGCTGTGGAGGGATTATCTGCAGGAGCTGCGAGCCTCGGTGTTACAGCCCTGCTACCGGCGCCTGGAAAGCTGCCGCCATTCGCTGCGCCTCTATCAGGCCATTTGGCAAGACCTACAACTGGAAGAGCTGGAAGCCCAGCACCTGATCCAGGTGCTCTCTGAATCGCTGTTGCCGCTGACCTTGCCGCTCAAGGTCTATGCCCAGCGGGTTCACCACTACTGCCAACAGTTGGCAGCCCTGCTGGCGCAGATGCAAGAGCAGGTGGAGCGACTGGAGCAGGTGCTTCTGGATGTGGAGCTGGAGTTGGCCTCCCGTCAATCCTTCCAGGCCCAGCCACAGCCGATTAACCTGCTGGTGGAAGAAGGGATCCACTGTCAGGAGCTGGATTTGCAGGAGTTGGTTTGCCTGAACCAGGAGCTGCTGGGGGCCGATCGCTCTTTGCAGGGCTTGGCCGAAGAGCTCAAGGGCTGGGCCGACAAAGCCATCCCCGCCGGCTTAAAACTGGGATTGCCATGGCTGCGATCCCTGGGATGAAGAAGGCTGACCCGCCTGCTTCTAAGCCCCCAGAACTGGAGGCCCTGTGGTCAAGCTGGCTGGTGGATCTGGGCTGGCAGCCTTCTGAGCCGCAGCAGCAGCAACTGCAACAGCTCTATTCCCTGGTGATGGCCGGAAACCGCACCCAAAACCTCACCCGCATCACCGATCCCATCGATTTTTGGGAGAAACACCTGTGGGACTCGCTGCGGGGCCTGCGCCTGCTGGGATCCTGGGATGAAATCCAAGCTCAGCCCTGGCGCGGGATCGACATCGGCACCGGGGCAGGGTTTCCAGGGATCCCGGCCCAGATCGCCCTGCCCCAGGCCCACTTCACCCTCCTAGACAGCAGCCAACGCAAGATCGCCTTTGTGCAAGAAGTTTTGCAGCAGCTTTCCCTCGCCCAGGCGCGGGCGGTGGCCCAACGGGCAGAGATCTGGGGGCAAGACCCGCAGGAACGCGGCAGCTACGATCTGGCCTTGGCCAGAGCCGTGGCAGCGGCGGAGATCTGCGCCGAGTATTGCCTGCCCCTGCTCAAGGTGGGGGGACGCGCCATTCTCTACCGCGGCCATTGGACCGAGGCAGAAGCCCAAACCCTGAAGCGGGCCCTTTCTCTTTTGGGGGGGAAGCTGATCCATGTCGAAGCCTTCACTACCCCCCACAGCCACGGGATGCGGCATTGCCTGCTGTTGGAGAAAGTCGCCCCTACACCAGCTTGCTATCCCCGTCCTCCCGGCATTCCCAAACGCCAACCCCTGGGACAGGACAAGCGCCGCTAAAAGTTGGGATCCTTAATTTCCTAGTTCAAAAAAGCTTCTGCACATTCCTGGAGAAAGATCTTGGACAGGTAGTTTGCAAATGCCGTCGGGGAGACTAAGATGTGGATGGCATCAGGTTCGGATTGAGCCAATGGTCTAACCAGGTGAGCTTCCGAACTGAGCGCTAAAGGTTAAGGTTCGGAGTTCGCTACGTTATGACCATTTTTGTGGGCAATCTGTCCTTCAAGGCCAGTGAAGAAGACCTACGGCTTGTGTTTTCCGAGTACGGCACCGTCAAGCAAATCAAGCTGCCGGTGGATCGGGAGACGGGCCGCAAGCGCGGCTTTGCTTTTGTGGAACTGGAAAACGAGGCCGACGAGCAAAAAGCCATCGATGAGTTGGATGGCGCCACCTGGATGGGCCGGGATCTGAGGGTTAACAAGGCCATGCCGCGTCAGGCCGGCGCAGGCGGCGGCAGGCGGGATAGCCGTTCTTCCCGCTTCTAATCCGATAGGCTCTGGGCCGGGGATCCCTCTCCCCGGCCTTTAGCTTTGGCCGAAGATGACTTTGGCCAGAAAGGCCAAGCCAAACCAGGTGGAGGCCACCAGGACAATAGCCGGGCCAGAAGCGACGTTGAGGTAGTAGCTGGCGTACATCCCCAGCAAGCTAGCGCTGACGCCAAACAGGGATCCCAGCAGCATCACCTGCTGCAGGCGAGGCACCAACAGGTAGGCTGTTGCTGCCGGCGTGATGAGCATGGCCAGCACCAGCAGCACCCCCACCGCCTTCATGCTGGCCACCAAAGTTAGGGAGGTGAGCGCCATCAGCCCCCAGCCCAGTCCCTCGGTGGGCAGGCCGGCTGCCTTGGCTCCCAGGGGATCGAAACTGTAAAAAGTCAGCTCTTTAAAAAAGAGGGCCACCAATCCCAGCACCAGAGCGGTGATGCCCACCACCGTCAACACGTCGGCAGCACTTACCCCCAGCAGGTTGCCGAAGAGGAAGTGGTTGAGATCGATGCGGGCCCGCCGTTGGATCAGGGTGATCAACAGGATCCCCAAAGCAAAGAAAGCAGAAAAGACGATCCCCATGGCCGCATCGGGCTTGAGGGGAGTGGCGGAGCGGATCCACTGGATGAGCAGAGCGCTCAGCAACCCCGCCACGAAGGCGCCGACAAAAAGGTTTAGGCCCAGCATGTAGGCAATGGCCAGGCCCGGCAGCAGCGAATGGCTGAGGGCATCTCCCAGCAGGGCCAAGCTTTGCACCAGCAGATAGCTGCCCACCACGGCGCAGAGCATGCCGATGGCCACGGCCACCAACAGGGCCCGCTGCATGAAGGCAAAGCGCAAGGGATCCGCCAGGGTGTGCCAGAGCCCTTCCATACCACCTCTCACCCCCTAGGCAGCCGAGTCCAAGGGCAGGATACGGCCATAGGCCCGCTGCAACACCTGCGGCTGCAACACCTGCTGCGGGGATCCCTGGGCAATCAGCACGCGGTTGAGGAGCAGCACCTCGTCAAAGTAGGCCAGCGCCTGCCCCAGGTCGTGGTGCACCACCATCACGATATGGCCGGCGTCGGCCAGCTCCCGCAACACCTGAAACACAATGGCCTCGCTGGGCTGGTCGATCCCGGCCAGCGGCTCGTCCAGGGCGTAGATCTCCGCTTCCTGCGCTAGAGCCCGCGCCAAAAACACCCGCTGCTGCTGTCCCCCTGATAGCCGACCAATGGGCCGATCCCGATAGGCTCCCATCCCCACCCGCTCCAGGGCTTGCGCGGCCCGCTCCCGACCTTCTGGCCCGATGCGGCGCAACCAGCCGGCAGCTCTTACCTGTCCCATCAGCACCACATCCCACACCGTGGCCGGAAAGCTCCAGTCGATGGCCGACCGCTGCGGCACATAGGCCACTTGCTCCCCCCGCAGCACCTGGCCGCCGTAGCGCACCTCGCCCCCCTCTTTGGGCACCAACCCCAACAGCGCCTTGAGCAATGTACTCTTGCCGGCCCCGTTGGGCCCCAGGATGCCCGTGATGCGCCCCGGCGCGATTTCAGCTTGGATCCCTTGCAGCACCCGCAGGCTGCCGTAACGCACCGTCAGATCCCGCACCACCAGGGATCCCCTGGCCGGACCAAGAGGGAGAGGAGGAAGTTGATTTTTCATTTTGTTTTCATTTTCGGTAAGTCCAGTGTACCCTAAAGGGACATCTAAACCATGAAACGATGATCAAAAGTCTTGTCTTCCTTTGGGGGCAGCGCCGTTGGGTAGCAGCCTTCGGCTTGGCAATAGGACTCTGTCTCGCTGACGGGAACGGCAGTTTTCTGGCCTTGGCCGGTTCGGGATGGGCGCGTCCCCGCGTTGTGGCTACCACTACGTTGATCGCCGATTGGGTGGAGCAGGTGGGCCAAGATCGCATCCAGCTCACCAGCCTGCTGCAGCCGGGGATGGATCCCCACATCTACGAGCCGGCACCGGCGGATGGGATGGCCCTAGAGCGGGCAGACTTGGTGTTTTACAACGGCTACAACCTGGAGCCGGGGTTGATGCGCCTCATCGAGGCCACGGCCCAAGGAGCGCGGCGGGTTGCCTTGGCCGAGATCCTCGATCCCATCGTCACCAATAAGGAGGATGGGATCCCCACTCCCGACCCCCACGTGTGGGGCAATGTGGAAAACGTCATCCGCATGGTGGAGCGCATCGCCCAAGAGCTGGCGGAACAGGTGCCTGGTGAGGCGACCTTCTTCCAAACCAATGCCGCCGCCTATCGGGCGGAGCTGGAGGAGCTCCACACCTGGATCGGGGAACAGATTCAGACCATTCCCCCCGCCAACCGGGTTCTGGTGACCACCCACGATGCCTTTGCCTACTACACCCAAGCCTACGGCCTGAAGATGGGGGGATCCCTCCTGGGGATCAGCACCGAGGAACAGCCCAGCGCCCAGACGGTGGCCCAGTTGGTGGAGGAGATCCGCGCCCTGGGGGTGCCGGCGGTCTTTGCCGAGACCACCCTTAACCCCGCTCTCATCCAGACGGTGGCCGCCGAAGCCGGGGTGCAGGTAGCCGAACAGGAACTGTACTCGGACTCTTTGGGGGAAGCAGGCAGCGGCGCCGAAACCTACGTCGCCATGATGCGCCTCAACACCTGCACCATCGTGGCGGCCTTGGGCGGATCCCCTGACTGTCCTTGAGGGGCAGCATCGAGACGGTGGGGCTGAGTTTTGTATGATAGGGGCTCAGACCCTCGTTATCTCACCGCGTCCATGCCTGCTGCCATCCGTCGCCCGCCTCGTTCCCTCTACTGTGGCCAAGTGCGCCCGGCCCACATCGGCCAGACCGTCACCCTCTACGGCTGGATCGACCGCCGCCGCGACCACGGCGGTGTGATCTTCTTGGATCTGCGGGATCGCTCCGGCATCGTGCAACTGGTGGCCGATCCCCAGAAAACCCCCCTCTCCTACGAGCTGGCGGGGCAGGTGCGCAGCGAATATGTGGTGCGGGTAACGGGAACGGTTCACCAAAGACCTAGTGACTCCTTTAATCCCCGCCTGGCCACCGGCGAGGTGGAGGTCTATGCGGAAGAGTTGGAAATTCTCAGCCGGGTGGGCAAGCAGCTTCCCTTCAGCGTCTCGGGGGAGGAAGGGGAAGAGGTGCGGGAGGAGATCCGCCTGCGCTACCGCTACTTGGACTTGAGGCGAGAGCGCCTGTCCCGCAACCTGCAGCTGCGTCACCAGGTCATCAAGGCCATCCGCCGCTTCCTGGAGGACGAAGAAGGCTTTATCGAGGTGGAGACCCCCATCCTCACCCGCTCTACCCCCGAAGGTGCCAGAGATTACCTGGTGCCGAGCCGCGTCAACCCCGGGGAGTGGTTTGCCCTGCCGCAGTCGCCCCAGCTTTTTAAGCAGTTGCTGATGGTGGCCGGCGTGGATCGCTACTACCAAATTGCCCGCTGCTTTCGGGATGAGGATCTGCGGGCGGATCGCCAGCCGGAGTTTACCCAGCTGGACATGGAGATGAGCTTTATGGATCAGGAGGCGATCCTGGAACTCAACGAGCGGCTCCTCTGCCATATCTTCAAAACCGTCAAAGGCATCGACCTGCCCCGCCCTTTCCCGCGGCTGACCTATGCCGAGGCCATGGCCCGCTACGGCTCCGACAAGCCCGACACCCGCTTTGGGCTGGAATTGGTGGATGTTTCGCCGCTGTTTCAGGGATCCGGCTTTAAGGTCTTCGCCAAGGCCTTGCAAGAGGGCGGTGTGATCAAAGTTCTGCCGGTGCCGGGCGGCGACGAAAAGATCTCCAACACCCGCATCAAGCCGGGCGGGGATCTGTTCAAGCTGGTCACCCAGTACGGGGCGGGTGGCCTGGCCTTCATCCGGGTGCGGCCCGGCAGCCTCGACACCATCGGCGCCCTCAAAGAAAGCCTCAGCCCCGAGCAGGAACAGCAGTTGCGGCAGCTTACCAACGCCAAGCCGGGGGATCTGCTGCTGTTTGGAGCAGGGCCGGCTGCCGTGGTCAACGAGTCGCTGGGCCGCCTGCGGCTGCACCTGGGCCAGGAGCTGGGCTTGATCCCGGAGAACGCCTTGAATCTCCTCTGGATCACCGATTTTCCCCTGTTTGAATTCAATGCCGAGGAAAACCGCCTGGAAGCCCTGCACCACCCCTTTACCGCCCCCCACCCCGACGACTTGGCCGACCTGAAAACGGCGCGGGCCCAGGCCTACGACCTGGTCTGGAACGGCGTGGAAGTGGGCGGGGGATCCCTGCGCATCTACCAGCGCGAGATCCAGGAGCAGGTTTTCCAGACCATTGGCCTTACCCCTGAGCAGGCGCGGGACAAGTTTGGCTTTTTGCTGGAAGCCTTCGAGTACGGCACCCCGCCCCACGGCGGCATCGCCTATGGCCTAGACCGGCTGGTGATGCTCTTGGCGGGGGAAGATTCCATCCGCGATGTCATCGCCTTTCCCAAAACCCAGCAGGCCAGGTGTTTGCTCACCGGTGCCCCTTCCGGCGTCGAGGCCAAGCAGCTCAAAGAACTGCACGTGGCCTCCACCTATCAGCCCGGCTGAACAGGATCCCCTGTTCCGGACTGTGGAAGGATAGAGAAGAACCTACCCCACCTTTCCGTATGCTAGACCTGACCGGAAAAAAAGCCTTGGTAACCGGCATTGCCAACGAGCGCTCCATCGCCTGGGGCATTGCCCAGCAACTGCACAAAGCGGGGGCGACGTTGGGGGTTACCTATCTGCCGGACGAGCGGGATCGCTTCAAGACCAAAGTCCAGCAGCTCACCGAGCCCCTGCAGCCGGATTTTCTCCTCCCTTGCGACGTGCAAAGCGACCAGCAGATTGACGAGCTGTTTCAGGCAATAGCCCAGAAATGGGGTCAGGTCGATATCTTGGTTCACTGCCTGGCTTTCGTCAAAAAAGAAGAGCTGAGCGGCAACTTTAGCGATATCTCGCGGGAAGGGTTTGCCCTGGCCATGGATGTGAGCACCTACTCCCTGATTGCCCTCTGCCGGGCCGCCAAGCCTCTCTTGAGATCCGGCAGCAGCATCCTCACCCTCACCTATTTGGGGGGGGTGCGGGTGGTGCCCAACTACAACATGGCCGCTGTCACCAAAGCGGGCCTGGAAACCTGCGTTCGCTACCTGGCGGCCGAGCTGGGCCCCGCCGGGATCCGGGTGAATGCCATCTCCGCTGGACCCATTCGCACCTTGGCTTCTTCGGCCATTGCTGATTTCCATGCCATGCTGCACGCGGTCGAGGAGAAAGCTCCGCTGCGGCGCAATATCACCCAGCTCGAGGTGGGCAATGTGGCAGCTTTTCTGGCCAGCGACCTGGCCAGCGGCATTACCGGCCAGGTGATCTATGTGGATAGTGGATATAGCATCCTGGGTTTTTAGGCTCTTGGGGATCCCCCTGGCATGAATCGCTTCTCGCCTTTGCAGCGGCTGCTGCTCACCTGGATTTTGATCGTCATCAGCGGCTGGCTGGCCCTACAGGTGGGCCGGCTGTTTGGCCATCTGCTCACCACCATCCTGACGGCGGCGGTGCTGGCTTTTTTGCTCAACTATCCGGTGCAGGTGCTGCGGCGCTATCGGGTAAGCCGCGGTTTGGCAGTCACCCTGGTTTTTGCCCTGTCGGTGGTGCTGCTGGCCTTGGTGGGGATCGCTGTGGTGCCCATCCTGGCCAAGCAGGTGGTGCAGTTGGGGGCGCGGATCCCGGAGTGGGTGGATACCTTACAAAGCTGGCTGGATCAAATCAGCCTGTGGGCGGCAGAGCGCAACATCAACCTCGGCCAGACAGAGCTGGTGAACACCCTCCTCAACCGCCTGCAGGCCAGCGCCGAAAAAATTGCCGGCCAATCCCTGGACATCCTCCTGGGCACCTTCAATCAGGTGATCGATCTGGTGTTGGTGTTGGTGCTGGCCCTCTACATGCTGCTCTACGGGGGGCAGTTCTGGCAGGGGTTGCTCAGCCTCTTCCCCAAGCCCTGGGGACCGCGCATCGGCGAAGCCCTGGCTCTGAGTTTCCAGAACTTTCTCATCAGCCAGTTGGTGTTGGGGTTCATCATGGCCCTGATGCTGGTGCCAATTTTTGGGTTTTTGCGCGTGCCCTTCGGGCTTTTGTTTGGCCTGTTGATCGGCCTGCTGGAGGTGATCCCACTGGTGGGGGGCTTTATTGGCATCGGCGCGGCAGCGGTGCTGCTGGCCTTTCAGGATATCTGGCTCAGCCTCAAGGTGGTGCTGGTCTCCCTAATTGTGCAGCAGGTTAAGGATCGGGTCATCGCCCCCCGCCTGATGGGGGAACTGATCGGCCTCAACCCGGTGTGGATCTTGATCGCCCTGTTGGTGGGGGCGCAACTGGGGGGCATCCTGGGCGTCATCGTCGCGATTCCCCTAACCAGTGTGGTGAAAAGCCTCTACGAGATCGCGCGTTCCGCCGACTTGGCCGCCGAAGAGGGCTTGGACTCGACCACGAGAGCGACCTCTCTGGGCGAAAGTCGCAGAGAAACTCGCCGGGATCCCACCTTGCCCAAACCGGAGACCCAACAGGTTTAGCGTGCTGACGTTCCAAGCGGAGCCGAACCCGAATCCGTATCTCCCCTCTCCCTTTGGGAGAGGGGCCGGGGGTGAGGGCCTCAGCGAATTTTTCCCTCGATAAAAGGCACCTCCAGCACCTTTTCGTGGTGGATGGGGCCATGGCCAAAATAGCCCCCTTCCCCGAACAATTCGCCGTGGTCGGCGGTAACGGTGATGTAGGTGTTTTTGGGAACCAGATCGAACAATTGTTCAAAAACCCCATCTAGGTAGCGCACCGCCTCGATCTGCCGCTGGCGCAGCTCCTCCAACTGGGCGGCGCTGAAAAAGGGGATCCCGGCCTCTTCCCCTTCATCCAGGCGCTTTAACACGCCATTCACCCCAGAGATGCGGGGCCACAGGCTGGGATCCTCATCGGGCAGGGCGTAGGGATAGTGAGTTTCGCCCACATTCAACAGGTAAAAGCTGGGGCGATCCGGATCAAAGCGCAGCTGCTCCACCATGGCTGCCATGTCGTTGTGGCGCGGCATGAGGCGGTAGGAATCGAAGTCGCGGTTGAGCAGGGTGCTGGGGTTGAGCACCGGCAGGGAGACCATGGCGTGGGTGGTGTAGCCCAGTTGGTGCTTCAGTAGCGTCGGCAAATAGAGGTGGGGCAGCAGATGCTTGAACTCGATCGGCTGCCGGGTACCGAGGCGCTCGTTGTAGCGCAAATATTCCTGCTTGTAGTGTTCAGACGCGAAAACCTGGGTGGGGCTGGTGTGGGGCAGCAGGCCCATGAGCAGGTTGTAGTGGGCGGGAGCCGTCCAGGAAGCGTAGCTCCAGCGCTTTTCCAGGGATCCCAGCTTGAGCAGATGCTTGGGGTTGGCGGCCAGCAGGCTGTCGAAACGGCAACTGTCGAGAACGATCAGCAGATAGTTATTCTGTCCCTGGGGTTCCGGTCGAGGGTCGGACTCAGACGAGGGAGCCGCAGAAGATCGCCACCAGTTCAAGAGTCCCATTCCTCTTCCTCCTGGGCAGAATAGGGCCGTCGGACGATCCGCCAGTTGGGGGCTGTGGCCGCGTCGTCTTCCTCCTCAAGTTCTTCCTCAGGATTGGCAGATTTAGGAGCCGGGTCGCGAATGCGTTCCGGCGGGATATTGGAGTAGGAATAGCGGCCTGCCTGGGGATCCGGCAGATCCTGAGGCAAATAGTGGTCGGGGGGAATCATCTGCGCTTCCAAAAAGCGCACTCGCTCGATGAGCTGGTTTAACTTGCGGATTGCCTGTCGCTGGAATACCCGGTCGTGCAGCCGCCAAGCGCCCACATACAGAAACCCCAAGCCCACTCCTACCCCATAGGCCGTCAAGAGCGTCAGCGACAAAGGAATCGCAGCGCCAGCTTGCCCGGCTACGACTACGGCTGCCGCAGATCCCCAGTTTTGGACAAGGAAAACGAGCAGGGTCAGTATCCACAGGCCCAGGAGTATGGAGCGGATATTCTGGAGCATGGCCGCCACCTTCCCTCTTCACCAGGCTACCACCACCCCTGCAAGGAGCGGCGGAGGAAACCCCGACTCCTCAGCCACCTCCGATTGCGTTGGATCCCCAGCCCGGAGCCACTTGAGCCGCCCTGAGGATAAAGGCAGCCAGGTTGCGCAGCGCTTCATCATCCATCCAGGAGGGGGGCACGGGGCGGCAGCCATAGCTAACCTCAGTGCCATCGTAGCTGCGGGGATCCCGTTGGTACTCCACCAAGGCTTGAATGGTGTCGCGGGGTGGGGTGGCGCCGCGCAAGTCCTTGAGCGAAAGGGAAATGTTGGGGGCCGGTAGGGTAGAGCCACCCACGTGGCAGTTCAGACAGGCGGACTGAAAGCGATTTTTCCCGTCGGTAAGTTGCTCTGGAGTAAAGGTGAGCATGTGCCCTTCCGCATCCCAGGGCAGCTCTATCGGCTCAGTGGTTCGCAGATAGTGGCTCACGTAAGGATCAATGCGGCCTGCTGCTGGGCTAGCTAGCCCTAGCCATACCAGAAGCAGGATCCCGGCCCACCTCCAGCCACGGCCCGGGACCCGCCACCGCTTTGCCCCTTGAGTTTGCCCAGGCATCAGAGATAGGCCGAAAGGTCACTGTGGGATTCGCTCTTGGTGCCGCCCCAGCCGGGCACGGTCTTAGCCTGCACTAGGATGTAGCCGGCAATTAACTTCAGATCCTCATCGGTGAGGTTGCGCAGGCGAGGATACT
>NZ_JANSHG010000074.1:0-11992 GCF_047461555.1 Synechococcus sp. WC101 | reverse complement strand
CCGAAGCCCCGGTGAACGGCGGCCGTAACTATAACGGTCCTAAGGTAGCGAAATTCCTTGTCGGGTAAGTTCCGACCCGCACGAAAGGCGTAATGATCTGGGCGCTGTCTCGGAGAGGGACTCGGCGAAATAGACTTGTCTGTGAAGATGCGGACTACCTGCACCTGGACAGAAAGACCCTATGAAGCTTTACTGTAGCCTGGAATTGGGTTCGGGCCTTGCTTGCGCAGGATAGGTGGGAGACTGGGAAGTACCCCTTGCGGGGGGTATGGAGTCGCCGGTGAGATACCACTCTGGCAGGGCTAGAATTCTAACTTTCCGCCCGGAAGCGGGGGAAAAGACAGTTTCAGGTGGGCAGTTTGACTGGGGCGGTCGCCTCCTAAAAGGTAACGGAGGCGCGCAAAGGTTCCCTCAGACTGGTTGGAAATCAGTCGTAGAGTGCAAAGGCATAAGGGAGCTTGACTGCAAGACCTACAAGTCGAGCAGGGACGAAAGTCGGCCTTAGTGATCCGACGGCGCTGAGTGGAAGGGCCGTCGCTCAACGGATAAAAGTTACTCTAGGGATAACAGGCTGATCTCCCCCAAGAGTTCACATCGACGGGGAGGTTTGGCACCTCGATGTCGGCTCATCGCAACCTGGGGCGGAAGTACGTCCCAAGGGTTGGGCTGTTCGCCCATTAAAGCGGTACGTGAGCTGGGTTCAGAACGTCGTGAGACAGTTCGGTCCATATCCGGTGCAGGCGCGAGAGGATTGAGAGGAGCTCTCCCTAGTACGAGAGGACCGGGAGGGACGCACTGCTGGTGTACCAGTTATCGTGCCAACGGTAGACGCTGGGTAGCCATGTGCGGAGTGGATAACCGCTGAAAGCATCTAAGTGGGAAGCCCACCTCAAGATGAGTCCTCTGTTAAGGTCCCGGGAAGACGACCCGGTAATAGGCTCTAGGTGGAAGTGCAGCAATGCATGCAGCCGAGGAGTCCTAATAGACCGTCTGCTTGACCCAACTGCAGGGGTGTTCTGCCTTCTCTTGCTGTGCAGCTTTCAAGGTGTTTTTCCCTTTGCCTGGTGCCTATGGCGATGTGGAACCACGCCGACCCCATCCCGAACTCGGACGTGAAACGCATCAGCGGCGAACCTACTTGAGGGGTGACCCTCCGGTAACCTAGCTCGGTGCCAGGCTCATCTCTCCACACCAACCCCCCAATACAAGGGGGGTTGTTGCGTATCTCAAGGGGTAACTCTGCAGTCTCTATGGGTGTAGAGGGTGTACGGAATTCCTTCTCCGGGACTATTGGGGTGCTTTCACAGGAGCGGGTGATGGGTTGTTGCGCAAAAAGGGTTGTACAGCTACGAAGCCCAATCCAAAAGAGGCGACTACCAAAAGAACTGCAGCGGCCATCCAAAGCAAAACGGATCCTTGGGATCCGTGATGTTGATCGCGCACCCGTTGGTAGACACTGGTGGCATGAACCTCGCCACCCATATTCTGCATCAACTCTTCCAAGGAGGGAATCTGATAGCCGGCACGGGGGTAAGGAGGCTCAGCAGGAGTGTCTTGACGGGGACGGGGGGGTAGAGTGCAGGGCTGAGATCGGGGCTCAAGGGGGGGGGTGGCAAAGTCAGAGTAAGAGGGAGTTGGATAGACGTTGCCAGGGAAGGGTGAAACCTCGCTGCGAGCTTGGCGTCGCTTGAGGCGATTCAAAAAATCATAGGAGGGAGAGGCTTGGTCATGTTCTGAGGTCAGGCCATCCCCTCGAAAAGGGGCTGCAGCAGCCTCTCTTTCAAGAGCAGCGGCTTGGCTTGTGTCAGCAAGCCGTAGGCTGATTTGCTGTAGGTGCTTCAAGGCCTGGCCCAATTGCCCCTGAAATTCTTGCGCGATGGCAGTAATTTCTCCAGACAATTGTCGATGCAGAGCGCGCAGGCGCTGGTTTTCGGAGGAGAGGCGGCTCACCTGCTGACGGGCAGATTCCAGCTCTTCAGCCACTTGTTGATATACCTGGATTGGCACTGTCCCCGGCCCGGTCTCTAGTGAGGCAGGGGCGCGAAAGCTGCTGTTGCCGGGCAAGCCATTGGGGTTGCCGTTGCGAGCTTCAGAGGGGCTAGAACCCCGAAAGTCGTACTGCATAAGTTGAATCAATCCGTCAGAAAGGATGAAAAGCTGAGGAAGGTGGGCAGGCGGGGATCCCGAACAGACAAGGCCGCAAGGATCACCGAGGGGTAGCGCTGAACACCGACCGGCCGAGGATGCCTAGCGCTATGCTTAGTGTAAGCGGCAATTGCTAACCCAAGCATACCGCTAAGCTTTTTGGATGGGAGCCCCTTTCTAGCAGTTTTTCTCGCCCGCAAGCGTTATTTCGGGATCTCCGAGAGATTGCTCGAGGTGTCGTTTTGATCGAGGAGTTGGGGAATACCCCCCACCCAGTCTGGAGAAGCTGTGGATTCCGACTCTGAAGGGGGAGAGTTCCGCAACGGCCGCTCCAGATCTCGTCGTAGGTGGGTTTCCAACCGTTCCAACTGTTCCAGTTCGGTAACAAAGTCTTTTATACCCTGGAACTTGCGGTACACGGAGGCAAAGCGCACATAGGCAACTTCGCTCAGGCGCTGTAGGCGCTCCAGTACCATCTCGCCAATGCGTAGGGTAGTTACCTCTTGAACGTCTTCCAGTTGCAGTTTTTCTTCGATTTCGTTGACCAACTCCTCCATCTGCTTGACGCTAACCTGGGTTTTTTGGCAAGCGCGCATCACCCCCTGCAAGATCTTGTTGCGGTTAAAACTCTCTCGGGATCCATCCCGTTTAATGACCATGATGGGCATGAATTCGATGCGCTCATAGGTGGTGAAGCGATAGCCACAGGACATGCACTCCCGCCGCCGCCGCACGCTTTGGCCACCTTCTGCCGAACGGGACTCTAAAACACGAATTTCTTGCTTGCCGCAGCGGGGACATTTCATGACGTGGGCTCCTTGAACCAAGTAACACGTGAAGAGAGGGTGCTCCAATTCTAGTGAATACCAGACAGCTAGGCATTGGGGGTGGACTCCCACCAAGCAGCGGCTTGCGCTTGGATTTGGGCCCTCTGCTCTGGCTGGAGGCGATCCAGGTGGGCCAGTACCCCTTTCATTCTTCCCAAGGGAAGCAAAAGGGGCCGGTGGCGCAACAGGAAATCCCAGTAGAAGGTATTGAAGGGACAGGCCCGTTCGCCCACCTTTTCGCTGGGATTGTAGCGGCAATGGCGGCAGTAGTCACTCATTTTGCGGATGTACTGGGCGGAAGCGGCGTAGGGTTTGGTGGAAAGCATGCCCCCGTCGGCAAAGAGGCCCATGCCGATGACGTTAGGCTGCATCACCCAGTCGTAGCTGTCGATGAACACGTCGTGAAACCACGCTTCTACGGCTTGAGGTTGGATACCGCTGATGAGCGCGAAATTGCTGAGCACCATTAGGCGCTGGATGTGGTGGGCATAGCCATGGCGGCGAATTTGCCTCAGGGTGTGCCGCAGGCAGGCCATGTCCGTTTCGCCTGTCCAAAAAAAGTCGGGCAGGGGGCGGTAGTGGCCAAAAAAGTTGGTCTGGGCATAGCCCTGGGGCATTTGGTATTCGTAGAAGCCGCGCATGTATTCCCGCCAGCCCAGGATCTGGCGGATGAAGCCTTCGGCAGAGGGGAGAGGGATCCCGCCGCGATGGTAGGCCTGCTCGGCAGCGGTGATGACTTCTTGGGGGGTGAGGAGCCCTAGGTTGAGGTAAGGGGAAAGGAGGGAGTGGTAGAGGAAGTCTTCTTCGACTTGCATAGCGTCCTGCCAGGGGCCGAAGTGGGGCAGGCGGTGCTGGATGAAGTCCTCAAGCACCTGCAGGGCTTGGGCACGGGTGACGGCCCAGCCAAAGCCTTCCAGGGATCCAAAGTGGTGGCCGTAATGGCGCCGCACTTTCTCCATCACCGCCTGCGTGATGGCGTCGGGGGGAAACGTCAGAGGCGGCGGGTAGCGCCGGCCAGGTTGGGGAGGCTGCCGGTTTTCCCGGTCGTAATTCCAGCGCCCGCCGAGGGGCTGGGAGCCGTCCATGAGGATGCGGAAGCGTTTGCGCCCTTGGCGATAGAAGTCCTCTAGGAGGAGGCGCTTGCGGCCTGAGGCCCAGTCGATAAATTGGCGGGCTGTCCAGAGAAAGTGGTTATTTTCCAAGACCAGGAGGGGGCAGGGGAGGGCAGACCTCAGCTTTTCCACCTCATCCCGGACGGGAATATCGGTGGGCTGCATGAGGCGGATCTGTTGCAATCGATGTTGCCTAGCCCAGGCTTGCAGGGGTTCGGCATAGTCTTCGGCTTCCGCATAGGTGACGGGGTGGCCGCGCTGTTGCAATTCTTGGGCAAAGTGGCGCATGGCCGACCAGACCAGGACCAGCTTTTGCTGGTGATGGTTGCGGGAGCTGGCCCAGGCGTGGGACTCGACAAGGAGAACGGGAACGCGGTGGGGGGGGAGGGCTGAGAGGGAGGCCAGGGCAGATTGCTGCGGATGCAGTTGATCCGAAAGGATCCAAACTCCTTCTGAACCCGTGGTCGAGACGGTCATGGGGAATTCTGGATAGCTTAGATAGCTGGATCCAGGTTGAGTTTAGCTCTGGGGCAGAACGCTAAAGGGAGGGGATCCAGCCGGCTATGGGCGAGATAGCCAGAAGGAAGGTCCAAAAGGGGCAAGGGATCCCCTTTCTCCAGGTCTGGGCCGGGCTGGGGATGGTGGCGCTGCTGCTGCTGCTGGTTTGGAACTGGAGCGATCCCCTGCCGCCGGCCTGGGATGAGGCGCAGCACCTGTTGCAGGCGCAGGCGTTTGGGGATCACCTGAGCCGGTTTCGCTGGGAAGGGCTGTGGTGGCAGCAGTTTTTGCACTTGAACCAGCGCTACCCGCCTCTGGCCTATTGGTTGGGGATCCCGTTGGCAGCGCTGCATCCGTTTGGCCGGGCCGATGGGCAGTTGCTCAATTTGGTGTTGCTGGGGATCCTGACCCTGGCCACCCAGCGGCTGGGGTGGCGGGCCTATCGCTCTTGGGAAGTGGGCTGGCTGGCGGCAGTGTTGGTGCTTCTCTATCCGGGGATCACGGCTTTGGCTCATGTCTACATGCTGGAGCTGCCGCTGCTGGTGGCGGTGACGCTGGCTTTTTGGGCGCTGTGGGCCTACGCGGAGGAGCCGTCCTGGCGGGGGGCGGTGGGGGTGGGGGCGGGGCTGGCGGCGGTGCTGCTGACCAAGTGGACGGGGGTGCTGTTTTTGCTGCCGCCGCTGCTGGCTGTTCCGCTGGGGGTGAGGATCCCTTGGCCGCTGCGGCTGGCCCACCTGGCCCTGGGAATGGGGGTGACGCTGCTCTTGTGCTGGCCCTGGTATGGAGCTAACTGGCTGTTTGTGCTCAGCAATGGGTGGGCCTATGCCGACACCGCCCACTACTACGTCACCTGTGCGGCGGGATCCCTGTGCTGGTGGACGGCCTACTTGCGCTGGTTGCCCCTGCAGATGGGCCCTTGGCTATGCCCCTTGCCACTGCTGAGCTTGTGGGGATCCCCAAGCCGGCGGGAGGCTCTCCTCTGGGGTCTCTACGGAGGGGGCTACCTTCTCTACACCCTGGTAGCCATTAAGGATGTGCGCTTTACTTTGCCGCTGTTGCCCCTGCTGGCCATCCTCTCGGCAGGAGGGCTGGCCAAGCTTTGGCGCTACTTGGGCGAGCGCTGGGGGGAAAGGGCGCTGCGCCGGGGAGTGGGCATGAGCCTAGCCCTGGGAGCTCTGGCCCTCTTGAACCTGGGGCAGCCCCTCGCTCCCGGCGTGGCTCCGCTCTGGAAAGGGATCCAGATGCGCTGGCAGGGGCAGCACCCTCAACAGGAGCTGACGCGGTGGATTGGATCCCGGGTGCAGCCAGGTTTGACCGCCACCCTAGGCGTTCTTCCCAACACCGAGCTGATCTCGTCGGAAACTCTCAGCTACTTGGCGGCCCTACAGCGCTGGCCCATCACCTTCCGCGGCGCCGGCCAAACCCCCTGGCCAGAGGTGGAGCTGGCGCTTCTGGATGGGTTTGTGGATGCGCCAGGGGAGCAAGGAATTGTCGGCCCCTACGGTCCAGCTAAGGAGCAAATTCGGCAACTCCTAGACAAAAGTCCTGACTGGCAGCAAGAGCATTTTGATCTGCCGGCGGTGGGCCGGCTGTCCACCTACTTCCCCAGCAAGCCCAGGGTTGTGCTGCAAGAGTTGCCCGCTGCGGCAGAGGCGGTGGAGCTGCTAGAGCTCCAGGTCTTGCCAGAGGAAGGGATCCCAGCCTGGCACTTGCGCTGGCAGGGGCCAGCCCAGGACTTGGCGCAAACCCTCGTCTGGGCGCGACTGGAAGATCCCCAGGGGCAGGTCTTGGCCAAGCGGGCCTGGGTGGTGGGACAGAACCGCCTGTTGCCCTACGCCGCCGGCAGTTGGCAGGTGGAGGAGATCTTGGCCTGGCCAGAGCTGGCAACCAAAGAAGGAATCCTCCACCTGGAGTGGCAACCTCCCCAGGGAAGGCGTCGGTCGTTCAGTCAGCCCTGGGAGGGATCCCGCAGCGGGAAAGGGGGATCCCTTATCTCCCCTGGAGATCCCCTCTTTCTCCTACAACAGGCAGCTAGGGCGGCTGCGATTGGGGATCTGGAGGCGCTCTCCCTCTACCTCAACGCCTGGACGACGTTGCAATATCCAACTTTCCTCACCGATCCGGATCGGGTTTTGATCCGGCAACTGCTGGAGGGAGAAGAGCAATGGGCAGCCGCCCAGAGCTGGCGGGAACGGCAGATCCAAAGCCACTACGAGCTGGCGTTGCTGGAGGTGGCCCTGCTGCGGCCGCAAGCAGCCCAGCGGCATTTTCAGCGGATTGTCGAGCTGGATCCCGAAGACAATTGGGCACGGGCCTATTTGGCATTTTTACGGGTCTTTTTTACCCATGATTTTCGGAGCCTCCAGGGGTTGCAGCAAGAGCTGGCGGCTGCAATTTATCCCCTTTGCCAGAAAGCCAATCCGGATTGGGACTTGAGTTGGCTCTGCGCGGCTCTTTAGGAGGAAGATCCAGATCTATTTGAGAAACTTGAGAAAGCAGGAAATCGGCAAAAGCTTTGGCTACCACCGAGAGGCGCTTGGAGCGCAAATAGACCAAATGCCAAAATCCACGGATGGGAAACTCTTCCACATCCAAAATGGTCAAATGGTTTTGCCAATCTCCCAGAGCCAACACATGCTGAGACAAAACCGAAATGCCCAGCCCGCCGATAATGCCCTGGCGAATGGCTTCGCCACTGCCTATCTCCATGCGGATGTTGAGCTTGAGGTTATGTTTGTCGAAGAGCCGCTCCACCGCCATGCGGGTGCCGGAGCCGGGCTCGCGGGCCAAGAAGGGCTCTTGAGCAATACGGGCCAGGGGGATCCGCTTCTGGCCCGCCAAAGGATGGTGAATAGGAGCCATCACCACCAAGGGATTTTCTAGAAAAGGTTGCGCCACCACGTCCAAATCTTCCGGGGGCATCCCCATCACATAGAGATCGTCCATGTTGTGGCTGAGTCGCTCCAAAACCTGCTGCCGGTTCAGCACCTTGAGGGATACATCGATGCCGGGATACCGCTGACAAAACGTGCCCAGCAGGCGGGGAATAAAGTATTTGGCCGTAGTGACCACACCAATGCTCAGTCGCCCTTGTTTTAACCCCTTCAGGTCGGCGAGGGTCATCTCAAATTCGTTCAACTGCTCAAAGATTTTTTGACAAGTTTGGTACAAAGCTTGCCCCGCCTCTGTGAGATAGAGCCGCTTGCCCACCTGCTCAAACAGCGGCAGCCCCACCGATTTGCTCAATTGCTTGATCTGCATGGAAATCGTGGGCTGGGTCAGGTAAAGCTCCTCAGCGGCACGGGTGAAGCTGAGATGACGGGCAGCAACCTCGAAGATTTGCAACTGGTGCAGCGTAATGGCCTTCATAGAGAATCAAGGATCACTAAAGGTTTACTCTTAAATCATAAAACTCAATCTATGACCCTTGGCGAGATTTCCCTGAGAGCTCGCCGGCTCGAGCGGGTCTCCGCGGGCTCTTCTTCTGGAGGACGGAGAGGGACTGGCGAGCCGTTTAGCTACTGTGAGAATGTCGAAGGCCAGGTGCTACCACCCCTTTTTGGGCAGATCTGAAGGAGAAGGGTAAATTAGGATAGGAAGACACGGTTGTGCGGTGTGGAGCAGCGCCTGGTTTTTTCCCGGAGCAGCGCAGATGGCAGTTTACGAAGGCAATTTTGTTCAGACGGGGGATCTGCGTCTGGCCATTGTTATCAGTCGGTTTAACGATTTGATTGCCGGCAAATTGTTGGAGGGGTGCCAAGATGCCCTGAAGCGGCATGGCATCGATGTCAGCTCGGAGAGCCAGCAGGTGGACTATTACTGGGTGCCCGGCAGCTTTGAGGTGCCTATGTTGGCCTGCCAACTGGCGCAGTCCCGCCGTTACGATGCCATCATCTGCCTGGGGGCGGTCATTCGGGGCCAAACCCCCCATTTCGACTATGTGGCAGCAGAGGTGGCCAAGGGGATCGCGGCAGCCAGTTTTCGCACCGGCGTGCCGGTCATCTTCGGGATCCTCACCGCCGATACCCTACAGCAGGCGCTGGAGCGGGCTGGGATCAAGAACAACAAAGGCTGGGAATACGCCATGAGCGCTCTGGAGATGGCCACCCTGATGCGCCAAGTAGCTCCCCTCTTGCAAGGGAGCGACAGGGCTGCCAGCAATGGGGCGGCCTCCCGCCCCTCTCTGCCCGGTGGAGCGGAAGCCCTGCAGCCGGGGGTAACTCTGGAGGGTGCCGCCTACTGACGGCGGGTTAAACGGGTGAGCACCTCGTTGGAACGCTGCACAAAGGCCCGTGCGGCTGCCGGGTCAAAGCTTTTCTGGGTAATCAGCGCCAGATCGTAGATGTGGTTGCAGATGAGGTTGACCAGCTCCGGATCCCGCCCCTCCTCGGCCAGAGCCTGCAGGTTTTGGATCAAGGGGTGGGCGGTGTTGAGCACCAGCGTGTGCTCTTCCAAAAACTCCATTGGCTTCTGTTGCAGGATGGCATTAAGCTCCTGCAGGCGCCGCAGCGCCTCCGGCAGCAGGATCATAGCCGGAACCGACTCCGACTTGAGGGCCTCGGCTTTGATCTGCAGCTTCTCTTTGCCCAAAGCCTGACGAAAGAGATCCACCAGCTTTTCGCTGCGGGTTTTTTGTGTTACCGGGTCGACGAGCTCGGCAGCTTTGTCTTTTTGGATCAGCGTCTCGTCCAGCTCGGAATCCACCCGCTTAAATTGGATCCCTTCTTCCCGATACTCCCGCTCCAGGAAGCTGCTGAAGTGGCTGTCGATCCAGCTATCCAGCATAATGACTTCTAGTCCTTGGGAGCGGTGCAGGTCGATATAGGCGCTCTGGGCTGCCTCGTCGGTGGCGTAGTAAACCCGCTTATTCTGTTTCTCCCGCGTGCGCTCCAGGTACTCTTTGAGGGTCACGTACTCAGGTTTATCGGCAGGGGATCCGGCCAATCGGAAGATGAGAATGTTTTTAATCTGGGCGAAGAACTTGTCGTTGTTCATCGCCCCAAATTTCATGAAGAGGCTGATATCCGGCCAGACCTTGACATATTTTTCGTAGTCTTCTTTGTAGAGCTCGTTGAGGCGATCCGCCACCTTTTTGGCCACGTGATCCCCAATGCGCCTGACGGTACGGTCATTTTGTAAAAAACTGCGGGAGACGTTGAGGGGAATGTCTGGGCTGTCGATGGCGCCGCGCAGAGGCAGGAGGAATTTGGGAATGACTTCTTCGCAGTTATCCTGGACAAAAACTTGGTTGCAATACAGCTTGACCTGACCCTTAGTGGGATCGATATCAGGCCGCAGCTTGGGGAAGTAGAGGATCCCTTGCACGATGAAGGGGTAATCTGTGTTGATGTGTACCCAGAAGTGGGGATCCTCTTGGAAGGGATAGAGGTAGCGGTAAAACTCTAGGTAATCCTCATCCTTGAGCTCAGAGGGAGGAATCTTCCAGAGGGGCTTTTGCCGGTTAATGACTTCTCCGTTGAGTTTAATGGGGACGGGAATGAAGTCGCAGTATTTGCGCACCAATTCGCGGATGCGGCCCGGCTCCAGGTACTCCTCGCTATCCGGGCTGAGGTAAAGGGTAACCGTGGTGCCGATGGCGGAGCGCTGGGAATCGGAAAGGGTAAAAGTTGGGCTGCCGTCGCAAGACCATTTCACAGGGGTGCTGCCCGGCTGATAGGAAAGGGTGTCGATCTCCACCCGCTGCGCCACCATAAAAGAGGAATAGAACCCCAGGCCAAAGTGGCCGATGATCGCCTGTTCTGCGTCTTTGCCTTTGTACTTTTGAAGGAACTCCTCAGCGCTGGAAAAGGCCACTTGGTTGATGTATTTTTTCACCTCTTCGGCAGTCATGCCGATGCCAGTGTCGCTGACCGAGAGGGTCTTGGCCTCTTTGTTGAGCGCAATCGTGATTTCTGGCTCCGGGGGATCCGCCACTTCGCCAGCCAGTTTGGCCATCTTCAGCTTGGCAATGGCATCGGCGGCGTTGGAGATCAGCTCTCGCAAAAAGATCTCCCGATCCGAATAGAGAGACTGCTTGATGATGGGGAAGATGTTCTCGGTGTGGATGGTGATGGATCCCTGTTCCAGCACAGTCATAGATGGCTCAGCACGCAAACAAGCTAGTGCCAATCTACAGAGGCAACAGAGGCCCCGACAAGCCGAACTGTTTCCAGAAATCCGCACTCGCCACCGAACCGGCCCTAGAGCTGAGCCCCTCTGGCCGGACTCTGCGCCTGGTCAATATCGAGGGTAAGCTGCTGGGCCCAATCTTGGCCGATGCGAATGGTGATGTCGGAGTTGAGCACGCCGGTGGATTCCACCCGCAGCTCTCCTAGCCCAAGGGCGGCCCGCACCTGCTTGGCTCCCTCGCGATCCCCGCTTTGGGCGAGGATCTCTGTTTGCGGCAACACCTGGGGGCTGTCTTCGACGGCAAAAACCTGGGTATAACCCTGTCTAACCAGTTCTTGCACCATGCGGCGGGCCATTCCCGGCTTGCCGGTAGCATTTTGCACGGCTATGCGCAGGCGTTGCGGCGGAATGCGGGCTACCTCTGCCTCTAGGCCAAAGTGGGAGACAGCCACCCGTCGGATCGCGGCTGGATCCGGCAGCCAATAGCTGGTGGAAAATTCTCCTGGCTGACTGAAGCGGCCCGGCAACAGCACCAGGTCGATGCGATCGCCCCCAGAGGTGAGGACAAACTTGGCCAAGCTCAGAACCTCTTCCCAGGTGAGGTTGGTATCCAGGTGGGTGCGGACGACCTGCAAAACCTTCGGGATCCGAGGCCAAACGGCGGGGGAGAGCAGTTCTCGACTCAGGGCCCGCAGCAGTTCCTGTTGCCGTTGCACCCGACCAATATCCCCCAACCCCAGGTGATCGCGGCGAAAGCGGGCAAAGTGGTGGGCTTGTTCGCCGTTGAGGCGTTGCCAGCCGGGCTCCAGGTTGATGAATAGCCGCTGCGTGTGATCTACGTAGTGCATCGGCTCCGGCACGTAGACTTCCACACCGCCCACCGCATCGATCAGCTCTTCCAGGGCATCGGTATTGAGGCGAACGTAGCGGTCAATCGGGATCCCGCCCAGCAAGGTGCTGACCACCTGGGCCGTTAGAGCTGGTCCACCCACCAGGTTGGCTGCATTGATCTTGGTGACACCAAAGCTGGGCAAGCGCACGCGGGTATCGCGGGGGATGGATAGGACGGTAATCCGCCGCGCTTGGGGATCGAAGCGGGCCAAGAGAATGGTGTCGGTGCGGGTGTTGAGACGCTCCCGTTCTCTGGACAAGGGCAGGGCGGGATCCGGGTTGTCGGTGCCGAGAATGAGGATATGCAACGAGCGATCCAGAGCTGCCGCCCGCAAAGCATCCGGACGGAAGGCTTCTTGTTCGCCGGGAGTGAGGGAAGTGGGGATCACC
>NZ_JANSHG010000073.1:0-12025 GCF_047461555.1 Synechococcus sp. WC101 | reverse complement strand
GCTGCGCACCGGCATCGAGACGCGGGTGATGGTTTTGGGCCATCTGCAGCGGGGAGGCACCCCTTCTCCTTTGGATCGTCTGCTGGGGGCAGCTTTTGGGGTGGCGGCTGTGGACTTGATCGCCCAGGGCAAGTACGACCGCATGGTGGCCTGGCAAAATCGGCGCGTGGTGGATGTGCCCCTGGCAGAGGCCATCGCCCAGTACCGGCGGGTGGAGGTGGATGGGGCTTTGATCGCCACGGCTATCGGGCTGAATACCTATGTGGGCGAGGTGGATCCGCAGCTTTTGCGCAGGTTTTCCCCCTGATCAAGCTCTGCCACCACCGATTCACCCCAGTCAGGAGTCGGGCTCTTGTGCGGTCGAAAGGGCCTTGCCCTCCCATCGGCCGACAGAGCGGCAGAAGGTTCTGGAAGAACAGCGGGATCCCATGGCCCGGCGAGCCGTCCCCAGCTATCGGGATGCGGGGTCTAGGTGCTGAGAACGGCCTGCAGAGCCCCCACATCGCAGTAGTACACCTGGTGCGGGTGGGTATATCCCTTGAGCTGAACCGCCTGCTGCGCAAAGCAGGTAGCTGCCTGTCCCAGTTGTTGCGCCAAGCAGGTATAGGTGTCGTGGCTGATGGCCAAGTCGGCGTTGAGGGTGCGGGTAACACTCTCGATGCGAAAGGCCAAATTGACCGTATCGCCCAGGGCGGTGTATTCCTGGCGGGTGTTGTTGCCCACCTGGCGCACAATGGCCGAGCCGGTGTTGACGCCCGCCCCCAGGCGCAGGGGAGAAGGCAGCGGAAACTCGCCGTTCAGTTGCTCGGTCATCTGAAACAGCTTCACCATGGCCCGCAAAACCGACTTCACGTCGAGCTCGATCCCCACTTGTTCAGCTTGTAAGGGATCCTCATTGGCCTGGGGCGCATGAAACCAGACGGCCATGATCGCGTCGCCGATGTACTTATCGACAGTGCCGCCGTACTGCTGAATGATATCTCCGCCGCGCCGGAACCAATCGCCCATCACCTGGGAGAGGAGGCGCTCGTCCAGTTGCTGGGTCAGTTGTCCGTAGCCGCGCACATCCACCACGGCCACCGAGATCAGCCAGCGGGTTTGCAAAACCAGGGTGTCCGACAGTTTGGCCGCAGGACTGGGTTCTGGGCTGGCCAGGGATCCGCTGTGGAACTCGAGCTGGGATTGTCCGAGGGTGAGGTGATCTCCATCTTGCAGCAGGGTGGGAATGCTGACGCGGCGATTGTTGACGAACGAGCCGTTGCGGCTGCCCAGATCGATGAGATAGATGCTGTTGTTGTCGAGGTATTGCAGCAGGGCATGTTGGCGGGAAACGCTGGGATCGGTCAGGACGATGGCGTTGTCTTCATCGCGGCCCAGCGTCCAAGCGGTCGCTCCGGCGAGAATGTACTTCCTCTGGCTGCCGTCCGGCTCTCTCAGGATCACATAGGGGGCGGTGGTGGCGGCAGGTTCGCCTGGGACGCTCATGGTAGAACGAGAGGTAGATGCGACCACACTCTAATACGATACTCCTCTTCTCCTCGGTTGAACTGCGGCTGGGCTGGGCTTGGCGGGGGGCTGGGCCTGCCAGTATCATTTTGTGTAGATACATTAAGGCCATATGGTGGATCCCTCCCATCCCATTCCTGCTGAGCAACAGCCGCTGCGGCAGTATGCAGAGCTGAGGGAGGCCTTTCCTTTTTCCTGGCCCGCTTTGGAGTGGATCCCCTATCTCAAGCGAATCTTCGCTGTTTGGGGGGTGGTCGTGCTGGCGGTTTCGCCGCTGGTCTGGGGCAGCTTTGCCGGGGATTGGGGCCACTTCGTCTCTGGGTCTGTGCTGGGGGCCAATGCCTTGCTCAGCCTGGTGTTGCTCCACCTCTACTTGGGATGGGCCTATGTGCGGCGGCGCTTGGTGCAGGCGCGGATCCCCTATGAAGAAAGTGGCTGGTACGATGGGGCGATCTACGCGAAATCGGACGAGGAGCTGGCGCAGCATCGGCTGATCGTCCACTATCAAATCGACCCTATGTTGCAGCGCCTGCGACGTAGCTTGTGGGCTGTGGCCGGCCTGAGCGGGCTGATGGCTTTGCTTTGGCCCCTCTGGTAGAGATTGTCGGGCGGTGGTTAATCAGCTGTTGTTCGGGATCCCAAGCGGTGCACGTAACTTCTGACCTGGCTCAAACCTTGCGACCCACCGCCGTTGCCATCGGGAACTTCGATGGCTTGCACCTGGGCCATCAGAAAGTGCTGCAGCCCATTCGCGACTCCCTGCAGGGGGTGCGCACGGTTCTCACCTTTCATCCTCACCCCCAAGAAGTATTGACGGGGCGCAGGCAACTGTTGCTCACTCCCCCTGCCGAAAAGCTGGCTCTACTGGCGCAGATGGGTTTTGAGCAGGTGGTGTTGCTCCCCTTCACTCCTGCCTTTGCCCGCCAGCCGCCCCAAGAGTTTATCCAAACAGTACTGGAACAGGGCTTGCGCGTTCGCCATCTCAGCGTCGGCTGGGATTTCTGCTTTGGCCACCGTCGCTCGGGCAATGCCCAAACTCTCCAGGCTTGGGGATCCGAGCGCTGCATTCCGGTGGAGGTGATCCCGGAGGCGCAACTGAAGGGGGAGCGGGTGAGCAGCTCTCGCATTCGCGCTGCCCTGGCTACGGGGGAGGTGGCGGCGGCAACGGAGCTCTTGGGCCGTCCCTACCGGCTGATCGGAGAGGTGGTGCCAGGGGATCGGCGAGGTCGAGAGCTGGGTTTTCCCACCGCCAATCTGCGCCTGCCGCCGGAGAAGTTTTTGCCCCGCGACGGGGTGTACAGCGTTTGGGTGAATGTGCCTGCTGAGGCGGCAGCCCTGCCTGGGGTGATGAACATTGGCCATCGGCCCACGTTTGCCGGGCTGCAGCACACCGTTGAGGTGCATCTGCTGGATTGGACAGGCGATCTCTACGGGCAAGAGGTGCAGGTGGCGCTGCAAGGCTTTATCCGCCCAGAGCGGCGGTTTCCCAGTGTGGCAGACTTAATCCAGCAGATCCGGCAGGATTGCCAAACGGCCCGCCAACAATTGGGCTTGGCCGAGCAAGTTGGCCTAGTCTAGAGGCCCTCCCCCTCGGCCCCTCTCCCAATCCCAACCCAAAAGGAGAGGGGGGCTAGGACGGGCCAAGCAGGGATCCCCACAACAAGGCTATCGCTTCCGACCATTCCACCGTAGCTCCGTAGGTGTCCCCTGTGTGCCCTCCCAACTGGCGGTAGAGCCAATAGCCCACGGCCAGGGCTCCCAGGGCGGATCCCAGCGTCCAAAGCAGCAAAGGCCGCCAAGCCAGGAGCCCGGCCCAGCCCACCCCCCCGCTGATGGCCAGCAACAGCAGCGTGCCCGGCCACAGGGATCCCGGCAGGGAAGTGGAGTCTTTGAGGAAGCGGGCGGATCCCTGGTCGCGCAGATAGGGGTATAGGACAATGGCGAGCAACTGGCCCCAGCGCCCCCAGGCCGGCACCAAGAGCAAGAGAGGCCAGACCTGCAGGCTGCTCAGGGCAGCAAATTTCAGCAGCAACACCAGCACCAAGGCGAGCACCCCATAGGCCCCGGTGTGGCTGTCCCTCATCACCTGCAGGCGGCGGGATAGCCCGTTGACGGCTGGCCGTTCCGCGTCGGCAAAGCTTTTGGGGACGTTGACCGCCAACCCATCGGCAGTGTCAGCCACCCCATCCAGGTGCAGCCCGCCGGTTAACAGCACCCACAGAGCCACGAGCAAAGCTGCTCGCACCGGCGGCGGGAAAATCTGCAGCAAAAGCGCCGCCAGGGTGAGGATCCCGCCCAACAGCAGGCCCACCGCCGGCAGCCAGGCGGCAATGCCCTCAAACTGTAGCCCGCCCGCCCGCCCCAAAGGCAAGGCAGTGTAGAAGGTCAGGGCTGCCCAGAAGCGCCGCAATTGTTCAGGACGCTCAAAACAACGTTGATCAGCTAAGAATCATCCCGAAGGGTTCGCTCCACCACAATGGTCAGCTTGGCCACCAGAGCCCCGATCGCTCCCACAGCCGCCAACACCGGGAACAGAGCCGCCCCCAACACCCCTGCCGCCACGCCTACGCCCAGAGGGATCTCGATCAGCGTCTGCCCTTCGGCATTTTTGATCAGAATGCGGCGAACATTGGCCTCCTCGATCAGCTCGCGAATTTTGGCCAACAGCTCGTCCCCGCTGATCTTAAACTCCTCCACGTGGTACTCCACCTGGGCCGGAGGTACATCCTTGGCCTCTATGTCGGCCTTCTCAGGAAAGTTGGGATCCGGCGTCTCATTGGGGTTCATGCTGAAGAGGCTCCACACGTCGGTTGGCAGCGGCAACTGAGTCCATCCTAAGACCGGATCCTAGCGGATGTACTCTTTCAACACACTGTTGCGATTGGGGTGGCGCAGCTTGCGCAGCGCCTTGGCCTCGATCTGCCGGATCCGCTCGCGGGTCACATTGAAGATCTGGCCGATCTCCTCCAGGGTTTTCATGCGGCCATCGTCTAGGCCGTAGCGCAGCTTCAACACATCCCGCTCGCGGGGGGTAAGAGTTTCCAGCACGCTTTCCAGATCCTCTCGGAGCAAAACCTTGGCCACCCGCTCCTCGGGGGTTTCCCCTTCCGACTCGATGAAGTCGCCCAGCCGCGAATCCTCTTCTTTACCGATGGGAGTCTCCAGAGAGATGGGAAGCTGAGCCGACTTGGCGATGAAGCGCAACTTCTCGATGGTAATCTCCATGCGGGTGGCGATCTCCTCTTCGGTCGGCCTGCGGCCCAGCTCCTGAGAAAGCTGCTTGGTGACCTTCTTGATGCGGGAGATGGTCTCGTAAAGGTGAACCGGCAGGCGAATGGTGCGCGATTGGTCGGCAATGGCGCGGGTGATGGCCTGGCGAATCCACCAAGTGGCATAGGTGGAAAACTTGTAGCCCTTCTCGTGGTCAAACTTTTCCGCTGCCCGGATCAGACCTAGGGATCCCTCTTGGATGAGATCCTGAAACGACAGGCCCCGGTTCATGTATTTCTTGGCAATGGAGACCACCAGCCGCAGATTGGACTGCACCATCTTTTCTTTGGCCCGTCGCCCCCGATGCAAGCGCCGCCGGAATTCGGGCAGGGACATCTTCACTTCTTCTGCCCACAGCGTCTCCGGTACCTCCTCTGGGTCGGACCAGAGGCCCATACGCTGGAAAACGGCCTCGCGAGCCCGCTCTAGCTCCAGCAGGTCGGCAATTTTGCGGGCTAGCTCAATTTCTTCATCTGCCCGCAACAGGCGGATACGCCCGATTTCCTGCAAATAGACGCGGATGGAGTCATCGGTGTAGGGTTTTTTCTTGCTGGCCGCTTTGCGCTTGGAACGGCCCTTGGCAGCGGCGGCAGCAGCATCGGCATCCTCCTCGAGGGACTCTTCGTCGTCCTCATCATCCTCATCAAAAGCATCAGTGTCACTGGCATCCAGTTCCGTCTCGAGGGGATCCACCTCATTGTCCGCATCCAGAGGGATGGAGGATGAACTTTCCAGATCCGGTTCGAGAAGAGCCGTATGACCAGACTGCACCAATTCCTTTGCTTGAGCCATGCTGAGTTCCTCGTAACTTTAATCACAGACAACTGGAGGAGACTAAGGGGTTCTAGGCCCTGAAATGAGGGAAGCAGGTTCCAACTTTGCTGCGGCCCCTGACGCCAGATGGAGGGAGTCAAGTTCCGCAGACCCAAACCCCACTTGCGCCGGGCAAGCTCGCCCGCTTCTAGGCAACCGATCGCTCAGGCCAATCTCGAAGCAGATATCGCTCATAGGGTTTAACCGAACTGGCGCAAAACCCGTTTTGATGGGTAAAACCTCCTGAGATCTCGAAAGGCAAGTCTTTGGCTTTGCCTATCCCCTGGCACAATCCAGGCCACTTACTGAGAGGGCAGGATATTCAGCACCTCAATCACCCCAACCTATAAGGAGAAGAGCGCATTGCAGCCGCCAGCAAGCGACCTTGAGGAAGATCCCTGCAGGCAACTGTAGCCGTTCACACCAAAATGTCTTCCCTAAATTAGCCCGCCCTTGGGGAAACAGCAACGGGGCAGACGAAGAAAATCTTAACTTCACCCCACCCCGTCCCGGCTCTGAGATCCTGGTCTAGGGGATCCCTGGGTTGGCCTAGTCCGGGGAAGTGGCTCAATGCTACCTTAAATCAGACTACCTTAAAAGGAAAGGATCCCTGCCAGCGCCGCACCGCCTATGACCCATCCCTTCCTGCAGCATCTCCAGGAACGTGTGATCGTCTTCGACGGGGCAATGGGATCCTCTCTGCAAGCCCAGAACCTGACGGCAGCGGATTTTGGCGGGCCGGAGCTAGAAGGCTGCAACGAGATCCTGGTGCTGAGCAAGCCGGAGGCGGTGGAGCGGGTACACCGGGGCTTTCTGGAGGTGGGGGCCGATGTCATCGAGACCGATACTTTTGGCGCCACCTCGATCGTCTTGGCCGAGTACGGGATCGCGGAAAAAGCCTACGAGCTGAACGTGGCGGCAGCGCGCCTGGCCAAGCGGCTGGCGGCGGAGTTTTCGACGCCGGAAAAGCCTCGCTTTGTGGCCGGCTCCATCGGCCCCACCACCAAGCTGCCCACCCTAGGGCACATCGGTTTTGACGAGATGCGGGCCAGCTACGCCGAGCAGGTGCGGGGCCTGATCGACGGGGGGGTGGATCTCCTCATCATCGAGACCTGTCAAGATATCCTGCAGACCAAGGCGGCGCTGGTGGCCGTGCAGCAGGAGTTTGCCCGGCGCGGGATCCGCCTGCCGCTGGTGGTGTCTCTGACCTTTGAGGTGCAGGGGACGATGCTGGTGGGCACGGAGATCGGGGCGGCGCTGGCCATCCTGGAGCCCTACCCCATCGATGTGCTGGGCCTCAACTGCGCCACCGGGCCGGACAAGATGGCTGAGCACATCCGCTACCTCTCCCGCCATTCTCCCTTTCCCATCTCCTGCATCCCCAACGCCGGCCTGCCGGAAAACATCGGCGGCAAGGCCCACTACAAGCTCACGCCGGAGCAGTTGCGCTTCCACCTGGAGCACTTTGTGCGGGATCTGGGGGTGGCGGTGGTGGGGGGCTGCTGCGGCACCCGCCCGGATCACATCGCCGCTTTGGTGGAGGCTGTGCGGGGGCTGCGGCCCAAACGCCGCTCCGTCGAGCGCATCCAGGCTGCCGCTTCCATCTATGCCCCTCAGCCCTACCTGCAGGAGAACTCTTTTTTGATCATCGGCGAGCGGCTCAACGCCAGCGGCTCCAAGAAGATGCGGGAGCTGCTGAATGCGGAAGATTGGGACGGCCTGGTGGCCCTGGCGCGGGAGCAGGTGCGGGAGGGATCCCACATCTTGGATGTCAACGTGGACTATGTGGGCCGGGACGGGGTGCGGGATATGCGGGAGCTGGTCTCGCGGCTGGTGACCCAGATACCCATTCCCCTGATGCTGGATTCCACCGACTGGCAGAAGATGGAGGCCGGCCTCAAGGTGGCCGGGGGCAAGTGCCTGCTCAACTCCACCAACTACGAGGATGGGGAAGAGCGCTTCTTCAAGGTGCTGGAGCTGGCCAAGACCTACGGCGCGGGGGTGGTCATCGGCACCATCGACGAGGAGGGCATGGCCCGCACCGCCGAGAAGAAGTTCCAGATTGCCGAGCGGGCCTATCGCCAGGCCGTTGAGTACGGGATCCCGCCCTACGAGATTTTCTTTGACCCGCTGGCTTTGCCCATCTCCACCGGCATCGAGGAAGACCGGGCCAACGGGGCGGCTACCCTGGAGGCCATCCGCCGCATCCGCCAGGCTTTTCCTGAGGCCCACATTCTCTTGGGCATCTCCAACATCTCCTTTGGGCTCTCGCCGGCAGCCCGCGTGGTCTTGAACTCGGTGTTTTTGCACGAGTGCCGCCAGGCCGGCCTGGATGCCGCCATCGTCAGCGCCGCCAAGATCCTGCCCCTGAGCAAGATCCCGGAAGAACAGCAGCAGGTGTGCCGGGATCTGATCTGGGATCGGCGCCAGTTCAACGCTGAGGGCATCTGCACCTACGATCCCCTGGCGCGGCTGACGGAGCTGTTTGCGGGGGTTTCCGGGCAGGAGCTGCGGGCGACCGGATCCCTGGCCAAACTGCCCTTGGAGGAGCGGCTGCGGCGGCACATCATCGACGGCGAGCGCATCGGCCTGGAGGAGACCCTGGCAGAGGCGCTGCAGAAATACCCCCCCCTGGAGATCATCAACACCTTTTTGCTAGACGGCATGAAGGAGGTGGGGGAGCTTTTTGGCGCCGGCAAAATGCAACTGCCGTTTGTGCTGCAGTCGGCAGAAACCATGAAGGCGGCGGTGAAATACCTGGAGCCCTTCATGGAAAAAGTAGGCGGGGAGGTGTGCAAAGGCACCTTCTTGATCGCCACCGTCAAGGGGGATGTCCACGACATCGGCAAAAACCTGGTGGACATCATCCTCACCAACAACGGCTACAAGGTCATCAATTTGGGCATCAAGCAGCCGGTGGAAAACATCATCGAGGCCTACGAAAAGTACAAGCCCGACTGCATTGCCATGAGCGGCCTGTTGGTGAAATCCACCGCCTTTATGAAAGAGAATCTGGAGGTGTTTAACGAGCGGGGCATTACCGTGCCGGTGATCTTGGGAGGGGCGGCCCTCACCCGCCGCTTTGTGGAAGAAGACTGCCGCCAGACCTACAAGGGCCAAGTCATCTACGGCCGCGACGCCTTTGCCGACCTGCACTTTATGGATCGGCTGATGCAGGCCAAGGCGGCCGGGCGCTGGGATGACCGGCTGGGTTTTCTGGATAACTTCGAGCTGGGATCCCGCTCTGACAACCGCCAGAGGAAAGCTGCGGCAGCCGTGGAGGAAAGGGATCCCACCTTGCCGGCTCCAGAGGTGACCGTGGGCGCCGCTCCTGCCCCTGCTGTCTCGGCTGGCGACGGCGGGGCAGACACCCGTCGTTCCGAGGCGGTTACCCTCGATACCGAGCGGCCCATCCCCCCCTTCTGGGGATCCCAAGTTCTCGAGCCGGATCAGATCCCCTGGCCGGAGGTCTTCTTCTACATCGACAAGCAGGCCCTGGTGGCCGGCCAGTGGCAGATCCGCAAGCCGCGCGACCAGTCGGCGGAGGAGTTTGCCCAGTTTCTCGCCACCCAGGTGGAGCCGGTGATCGAGCGCTGGAAGGAGCGGATTGTTACCGAGGACTTGCTGCGCCCGCAGGTGGTTTATGGCTACTTCCCGGCGCAGGCGGAAGGGAATACGGTGATCCTCTTCGACCCGGCCAGCTTCCCCGAGCTGTTTGCTCTAGAGCCCGGCTCCACCACCTATTTGCAATTGCCCACTGTCGATCGCCCTCGGCTTTCTCCCCAGGTGCGGGAGCTGGCCCGCTTCACCTTCCCCCGCCAGAAGAGCGGCCAGCGCCTCTGCATTGCCGACTTCTTCGCCGACCGCTCCACCGGCCTGGTGGACGTCTTCCCCATGCAGGCAGTTACAGTGGGGCCAGAGGCCACGGCCTACGCCCAGCACCTCTTTGCCGAGGGCCAGTACACCGACTATCTCTATTTCCACGGCCTGGCCGTCACCCTGGCAGAGGCCTTGGCGGAGTGGTGCCATGCCCGCATCCGGCGGGAGCTGGGCTTTGGCGGCGAGGACAGCCCCGACATCCGCCAGATCCTGCACCAGGGCTACCGCGGCTCCCGCTACAGCTTCGGCTATCCCGCCTGCCCCAACATCGCCGATCAGCGAGTTTTGTTGGAGCTGCTCCAGACGGAGCGCATCGGCCTGAGGATGGACGAAAGCGACCAGTTGGATCCTGAGCAGTCCACCACCGCCATCGTCGCCTACCACCCGGCGGCCCGCTATTTCAATACTTGATCCCTCACCCCCGGCCCCTCTCCCTAGAGGAGCGGCTGAGCAGGGGAAAGCCCATCACGGCAACCAAGGTTATCGCGACGATCACGGTGGAGAGGGCGTTGATCTCCGGCGTCACCCCTCGCCGCGCCGTGCTGTAGATCAAAATGGGCAGGGTCTGGCTTTCGGGCCCGCTGGTGAAAAAGGAGATCACAAAATCGTCGATGGAGAGGGTAAAGGCCAGCAGCGCCGCGGCCAGGATCCCTGGCATGGCCAGCGGCAGTGTGACGTAGCGCAGCTTCTGCCAGGTGTTGGCGTAGAGGTCGTAGGCGGCTTCCTCCAAAGCCGGATCCAAAAGCTGCAGGCGGCTGCGCACCACGATGGCCACAAAGGCAATCTGAAAGGTGATGTGGGCAATCACCATCGTCCCCAGGCCCAGCTCAAACCAGCCGGTGTAGGCGCGCACCAACTGGTAAAACAACAGCAGGGTAATGGCCATCACAATGTCGGGGACGACCACCGGCAACAGCAGCAGTCCCTGCACAGCCTTCTGGCCGGGGAAGCGGTAGCGGTACAGCCCATAGCCCAAAAGGGATCCCAGCAGCGTGCTCACCAGGGTGCTGACTCCAGCCAAGACAAGGGTATTTTGCGTGGCCTGCCAGATCGCAGCATTGCGAAAGAGAGCCCAGTACCAATCGAAGGTAAAGCCTGTCCACACCAACCCGAAGCGGGCGCGGTTAAAGGAATAGACAGCAATGAGCAAAATCGGCAGGTAGAGAAAGCCATAGATGGCATAGCTCACTCCCCGCAGCCAGATGGGTATCTTCGCCACTCCCCTTCCTGCCCTCCCAGGGATCTGCCGGAAAAAGCGGCCGCGCTGCCAGCCTACCTCCCTCCAAGTCTATAGCTCGCTGCCTATGGCAAGATGTAGCAAAACTGTATGCTGCCTGCCGCTCCCCTCTCCCTTTGGCGGGGGGGCCGAGGCAGCCGAAATGCCGAGGGGGTTCTCTGTCTGCCGGCCTAAGAAGCTCGGCATGAGGGCGGTTTCTTAGTCTAAATCCGGGAAAGCCACCTTGCCTAAAGGGAGGAGTCGGCGTCCCTTAGTCCAGCTTTGGGCTCAAGCTCTCCAGAAACTCTCGAATCAAGGGCAGCACCTGCTCCGCATGCAGGGCAGGGATGGCGTGTCCAGCACCGGGCAGGATCTTGAGCTGGGCTCCAGGGATCCCCTCCGCATAGGCTTGGCAATGCCAGAGGGGAATGGTGTCGTCCCGCTCAGCGGCAACTACTAGGGTGGGAACCTGAATGGCATGAAGCTGACGTTCGACCGTATCGACGGCAGCTTGGGGGCGCAGGCGCTGGCGGAGAAATTGGCGGGCCACCGGCTGTTGGCGCAGGGATCCCCGCAGCCACAGCAGCCAAGCCAGTCGCTCCTCCCAACGTCCCCAACGGGCCAGGGGGATGGCGGCTCGCAGCAGCCTATCAACCCACGCGCCTTCCCGGAGCAAAAGCCGCATGTGCCGGTAGCGTTTGACAAAGCTGTCGTCGCGGATCCCGGCAGGCGCCAGTAAGACCAACCCCCGCAGGGGGTAACGAATGGCGTAGGCCGCCGCCACCCAGCCGCCAAAAGAGTGGCCCACCAACACCGGCTCAGGCAGGCGCAGCGCCTCGACAAACCCGCGCACAAACTCTACCTCCACGGCGATGTCGTAGCGCAGAGCCGGTTGGCTGGACTGACCAAACCCCAGCAAATCCAGGGCGATGCAGCGGTATCGGTCGCCCAACCCTTGCATCAGCGGCCACCAATTGGCGTGAGTGGCCATGAAGCCGTGCAAAAACAGCAGCGGCATCTCGCCTTGCCCCAGCTCCCGATAGGCGGCCCAGCAGGACTCTGCTCCCGCCAGATTTAATCCCTCCAACTGCACCCTGTGCAGCGGGATCTCTTGAATGCGGGCCCTCAACTCCGCCAGACGCTGCGCCAAGGGCAGTCGTTCCAGTAGCTCTTGCTCCCGCATCAGCTCCCTAGTCGACGAATACAGCTTTTTCCACTTCTAAGGGATCCCCTCCGCTCTCTCCGAGCTGGTCGGAAAAAGCTGCCATCAGAACCTCTGGGGTACTCCCGCCACAGCGCAGCTTGGCGGGCTGGAGGATAGGCGGTGAGACGAAGGGGTTC
>NZ_JANSHG010000072.1:0-12038 GCF_047461555.1 Synechococcus sp. WC101 | reverse complement strand
GCCTGTATTCTATTGTACTACACATAATACAGGCCAGGTCAAGGGACAGAGCCTGCAGGGGATTCCATCCTCGGGGGTAGCCCTCTGCTGCTAGGATGGGAAGAAACCCGATGAGCCAACCGACTTCGTCCTACTGGCCGGTGCACATTGTCGGCGCCGGCCCTGGGGATCTCGAGCTGATTACCCTGCGCGGCCAGAGAGTACTCTCAGAAGCAGATGTAGTATTCTATACCGGCTCTTTGGTGCCGGAGGGGCTGCTGGCCCATTGTCGCCCCGACGTGGAGGCCATCGACACGCGCTCCCTCACCTTGGAAACGCTGCTGCCCCAGATGGTGGAGCGGGTTAAGGCGGGGCGGCGGGTGGTGCGGCTGCAGGATGGGGATCCGTCTCTTTACGGCGCTCTGCACGAGTTGCTGATTCGGCTGGCGGAGGCCGGGATCCCCTTTGAGATCGTGCCGGGGGTGAGCGCCTTTCAACTGGCAGCCGCCCGTTTGCAGGTGGAGCTAACGGTGCCGGAGCTGGTGCAGACGGTCATCCTCACCCGCGCCAGCGGTCGGACGCGCGTGCCGGAAGCAGAAGCCCTGGCCAGCCTGGCGGCCCACCGCGCCTCTTTGTGTCTGTATCTGAGCGCCCGCCATGTGGAACAGGCCCAGGCGGATCTAATGACCCACTATCCCGCCGATACCCCCGTTGCCATCTGCTACCGTTTGGGGTGGCCGGACGAGCGGATCTGGCTGGGATCCCTGGCGGAGATGGCGGCCCTCACCCGGCAAGCCGGCCTAGAGCGCACCGTGCTCTACCTCATCAGTCCCGCCCTACGGGGCTTGGCAGGAGCCGGCTCGGCTCGCTCGCGGCTCTACAGCCCTGACCACGCCCACCTCTTCCGTCCCAAACGGCACCGTTAGACTCTACTGCAACTGGCTTTTTTAGGACTTGCCTTGGAAGCCCCCGGCCTGTCGCAGCTACTTTGGGCACCTGGGCGTGTTGCCCTGCTGGTCAGCGAAAAAGGCCGCCAGCCCCCGCCCAAGACCTACCCTGCTGCCGGTGGAGGGAGCAGGTTCCGGCAGAACTGGGCGGGGCAGCCGTCGAAATCCACCCGCTTGATCTGGGAGATGAGGAGGCCCTGCCTTGCCCCGCCGTTGCAGCCCAGAGAACAGGGTTAAGATTAAGTTAGTTAGCTTGGGCCTAGCCAGATTGGCCGGAAGGAGCCGTAGCCCCTGGAGGGTGGGGATAGGGCTCTGGCCCAAGCAGCGACCAAGCGGGAACGACAATGCCTCTCGACAACCTGCGCGGACTTTATCAGCAAGTCATCCTGGAACGCTACAGAAAGCCCCGCAACTTCGGCAGGGTCGATCCGGTTCATCGTCGCCAACGCGGCCATAACCCCTCCTGTGGCGACACCATCGACCTCACCTTGCAATTGGATCCCGGCCAGGAGCGGATTGCCGATATCAAATTTGAGGGAGAGGGCTGCGCCATTGCCCTGGCTTCTGCCGATCTTATGGCCGATGCCGTGCGCGGGCGCACCATCCCCGAAGCGCTGCAGTTGGTCGAGCGCTTCCAGGCCATGATGCGCGGCGGCGAAGAGTTTCCGCGGGAGTACCGCTCCCTCAATGCCATGAAGGGAGTTGCCCAGTTCCCGGTACGCATCAAGTGCGCCAACCTGGCCTGGCATGCCCTCAAACACGCCCTGGAATCGCCCGCACCCAGTGGATCCCCGGACAACCCAGGTTTTGTGAGCAACGAAGACGCCGACTAGGTTCCGACCTCCGGGCGGCAATGGAGGGGATCCCTGTAATCCAGAGAACTCCTGGGATCAGGGATGCCCGGGTTGCCTCTTTGCTCGGCTGGGAGCCAATGACCTCACCAGCAAGCCCTTCAACGCCGCCACCCTGGCCGCCGCAACCGCGGCTCTGCTGAGCTGGGATCCCTGAACTCACCCCACAGCTCCGTGGGATCCCCGCCGCTATCCGCCAAATGGCGTAGAAAAATCCTAGAAATCGCGTACGTGGATTCTCGGTGTTTTCCGTTTTTTTACGGATATTTGGGCTATGATGGGGACGTAAACGTTGGAAATGCGGAGGAAATACAGATGCAAGCTGGTGTAGATCTAACGCTAGATTACCGTACTTACCGCTTGGCGGCGTTGCTGAGCGAGCACTTTCCCATGGGGGAGCTACTGGGGGTTTCCCTCAAGTGGCAGGACGATGCTTCTGCTGTAGACAAGCTGCAGACTGAGGTCGCCCGTTCCTGGAGGGAGCAGATCGAGCAGCGCTATCTCGTTCCTCGGCACAAGTAATCGGGAACTCTCGAACGAACCCTCTCAAACGGAAACGACCATGAATGCCTCTTTGAATTCTCTCCCTGTTGCTCCGGCCCTTAGTATCGAAGCAATCGTGGAGCAAGTTTTCCGCAGCGGCTTTCTCAGTTTGCAGCAAGAAAACCTCATCAACGAGCTGCTCTTTCAGCGGCGCTACTCTGAGGCCGACTTGGAAATGCTGGATCGCCTGACTTTGGCGTTGCTGAACCAGCAAGTCGAAGCGGACAAACCTTCTGTAGCAAAAGCTGCCTGACCGGCAAAACGCATCAAGTTCCTCCAAAGCAAAAGGGGATCCACAAAGGATCCCCTCACCTGTCGATATTGAGTTAGAACCTTTGGGCTGCAGCGGCTGGGTGTGAGGGCTAGACCGCAACCGTCTTCTTCACCTGAGCCGCCAAAGCGCCAGAAGCATACTTGGCCGCCATCTCGTCCAGGGTAACCACCGGGACTTTGGTGCCGTGGCCGGCACAGCCGAAGGCGATGTAGCGCTCGGCGCACACTTTTTGCATTTCCTTGATAGAAGGCTTGAGGAAAGAGCGGGGATCAAAGTCCTTCGGATTCTCGGCCAGGGCGCGGCGCACCGCAGCCGTGATGGCCAGACGGTTGTCGGTGTCGATGTTAACTTTGCGCACTCCGTTTTTGATGCCCCGCTGAATTTCTTCCAGCGGCACACCGTAGGTTTCGGGAATGGAGCCGCCGTACTGGTTGATGATGTCGATGAGCTCCTTGGGCACCGACGAGGAACCGTGCATCACCAGGTGGGTGTTGGGCAGGCGGCGGTGGATCTCGGCGATGCGCTCCATGTCGAGAATGTCGCCCGTGGGCTTGCGGGAGAACTTGTAGGCGCCGTGGCTGGTGCCGATGGCCACAGCCAGCGCATCCACTTGGGTTTGCTCCACAAAGTCCACGGCTTGATCCGGATCGGTGAGCAGTTGGTCGTGGCTGAGGGCCCCTTCAGCGCCGTGGCCATCTTCTGCTTCCCCGCGGCCTGTCTCCAGGGATCCCAGGCAGCCCAGTTCTCCTTCCACGCTCACGCCGACAGCGTGGGCCACCTTCACCACCTCGGCAGTAACGGCCACGTTGTACTCATAGCTGGCCGGCGTTTTGGCGTCTTCTTTGAGGGAGCCATCCATCATGACGCTGGTGAAGCCGTTGCGGATGGCGGAGTAGCAGGTGGCGGGGCTGTTGCCGTGGTCTTGGTGCATGGCGACGGGAATGTGGGGATAGGTTTCCACTGCCGCCAGGATCAGGTGGCGCAAAAAGTGCTCGCCCGCATACTTGCGCGCCCCTCGAGAGGCTTGCAGGATGACTGGACTGTTGGTTTCATGGGCAGCTTGCATGATTGCTTGAATCTGCTCCATGTTGTTAACGTTGAAAGCCGGAATGCCGTAGTCATGTTCGGCGGCATGATCCAGCAGGATGCGCATGGGAACAAGAGCCATCGCTTACCTCCTGAGGTGCTGACTTGATGCGTTTGAGATTTGCTTACTGTTAATCCTAAGGTATCTTTTACGTTTTGCGGGACAAGATCCCGGGATTTGGGGATCTCGCTGAAAAATCCCTGCCACTGTTGGCTGCAATGCCCACGCTTAGGCGCACCAGGCGGCCTGAGAGCCCCAGATACACTGGAGGAGTATTGCTTGACATTTTGCTTGCGTTCACTTGTGCGGAGGCGTGAGAAAGTGGACTTCAATCCATGGCCGGTCTTGGGTGCCAAGCAAGGCAGGAAACTCGCCGGTCGAGATCCAAATCGCAGAAAACGGCGTTTGGCTTTGGGGGTAGGCTGGGCCCTCACCTGCTGGTCAGTGGGCCTTTCGGCAGCCGCTTGGGGGATCCCTGGGCAAGCGCCAAGTCAGGTGGCTAGCTGGGTAAAAAACAACCCGGTGCTGCGACCCCGCCCGGGCGAGACGTTAAACATCCATCGGGTGGAGCCGGATGGATCCCGGTTTACTTTCTTGGCCTCGGTGGCCCCGCCGGGCCGGATCATCAACCCGCTGGATCGGGAGACGATTCGCTCGGAGCGCATGACCTTCTTTCGCCCGCAAGGGCTGACGGCAGAGGATCTTTTCCAAGCCATTCGCGAGATCTACGGGCCGGAGATCGCCGCCGATTTGGATCGGGCGGTGGAGGTGATCCGCTACCCGGCCCCTGAAGCCTTGGCCAACAATCCCGGCTACAGTCTTGCCCTGGCCACCCAAGGCGTGGTGCTGCGGGGGGATCAGTTTGTCTATTGGCTGGAGCTAACACAAAACCCGGATGGCCGCGTGCAGCAGGGCCAGGTGTGGGTGTTCCAAGAAGAATGGCTACCCAAGGTGGAAGGGGAGTTGGCCGAACGCTTTCCCCTACAGGTGATGAGCCGCTGAGCTGGGTTTGCAACTTCCCTTGGGCGGGCGGAGGTTCGCGGCTGCTGGGATCCGCCCCTGAATCCAGCACCGGCATCCAAGCTTCTTAGAACTGACAGCCAGGGGTTGGGGGCACGGCTGTGGTTTTGCTGGTTGGCCTCACGTTGTTCGGCAGCGCCTTTTGCCTTTTTTGGGGGCAGTTGTTGGTGGGCAAATTGCTGCTGCCGCTCTGGGGGGGATCCCCCCTGGTTTGGAATACCTGCCTGGTCTTTTTCCAGCTCGCTTTGCTGCTGGGCTACCTGTGGGCAGACCGGCTGGGGCGAGGGCTCGCTCCCGGCTGGGGCGTGCTGCTGCACGGGATCCTCCTGCTGGCGGGGCTGAAGTTTTTGCCCTTTCAGTTTGGGATCCCTGGCCAACTGGAAGGGGTCTTCCCTTCCCTAGCTCTGTTGGCTGACTTGACAGCAAGGGCGGGAGTACCCTTGCTTCTCCTGTCGGGGACGACGCCGTTGCTGCAGCGGGCGCTGGGAGAGGCGAAAAGGGATCCCTACGGGCTCTACGTGGCCAGCAATGCCGGCAGCCTAGCGGGGCTGCTGGGCTATCCGCTGCTCTTGGAGCCGCGGTTGTCTCTGTCGGGGCAAACCCACCTGTGGACGGGATCCTACGCTCTGGTCGCAGCGCTGGTGCTGCTGGGTGGGGTGGGGCTCATGCTGAACGGGCGGGAGGTGACTTTCCCGAGGGGAGATCCCGTGGAGGAGATCCCCCCCGTCTCCTGGCGGGAGCGTTGGCGCTGGGCCGGCTGGGCCTTTTTGCCGGCGGGCCTGTTGGTGGCGGCCACCACCCTCTTGACCACCGACGTGGCGGCGGTGCCCCTGCTGTGGGCCGTTCCCCTGAGCCTTTACCTCATGACCTTCATACTGGCCTTCGGCGGCCTCTACCCCAATGACTTGGCTTTAGGGACAACGGCTCTGCTGGCCTGTGGAGCGCTAGGGGCCCAGGTTCTGGGCTGGGCGAGACCTTGGTTTTGGGTGTTGCCGCTACATCTGGGGGCTTTTGGCCTGGTGAGCTGGGCCTGTCACAGTCAGTTGGCCAGATCCCGTCCACCCTCCCAGCAGTTGACGCAGTTTTACCTGTGGCTGGCTGTGGGAGGCAGCTTGGGAGGGCTGTTCTCCGCTTTGCTGGCGCCGCAGATGTTTGAGACCTTACTGGAGTACCCCCTGCTCTTGGGGGTGTCGCTGGCGGCCTTAGCGGCACGGGGAGGGCGGCTGGGCCTGTCGCTAGGGCTGGGGTTGCTCTTGCCTTTGTTGCTGTTGGGCTTTCGTCCTCAGGCGCTCTTTCGCCTTGGAGCCGCTGGGGGCTTGGCTCTGGGGATGGCCCTTCTGGGGTCTGTAGGAGAAGGCAGCAGAAGGCGCTGGGTGGGAACAGGGATGGGTCTAGTGTTGCTGCTAGGACAAACCTGGCTGCCGCCGGGGCTCCAGGTAGTGGCCGAGGAGCGCAGCGCCTTTGGCCTCCACCGGATTGTGGAATACCACGCTGAGGACGGATCCTTCCGCAGCCTGCTCCACGGCACCACCCTGCACGGCAGCCAAAACCTGGATCCCCAAAAGGCCCTGGAGCCGCTCACCTATTTTTCCCGCGAGGGGCCGGTGGGTCAGGTGTTCCAGCGGTGGCGGGCGCAGCCGCCCTCTTCTCCGGCCCAGGTGGCGGTGCTGGGGCTGGGGATCGGCACCTTGGCCGCCTACGCCGAGCCAGGGGATGAGTGGACGTTTTTCGAGTTGGATCCCACCGTGGCCGACTGGGCGGGCCGCTACTTCCCCTATCTCGATTGGGCCAGCCGGCGGGCGCAGGTGCGGGTGATCTTGGGCGATGCCCGGCTCCGCCTGCAAGGGATCCCCGATGGCAGCTACGACCTGATGGTGATAGATGCCTTCAGCTCCGACGCCGTGCCGGTGCATCTGCTTACCCAGGAGGCCCTGACCCTCTACCTCCGCAAGCTCAAGCCCCAGGGCTGGCTGCTCTTTAACATCACCAACCGCCACCTGGACTTGGCGCCAGTGCTGGCCGCCTTGGCAAGAGCATTGCGGCTTCCCGCCTGGCAGCAAGCCCATGAAGAGCTCACCGCCGCCCAGCGCCGGGCAGGGCTAGCCCCTTCCCACTGGGTGCTGATGGCCAAAAGCCCTGGTGGCCGGCAAGACTGGGATCCCTGGCAGCCCCTTTTGCCCCAAGCTGGGGATCCCCTCTGGCGAGATGATTTTTCCAACCTGCTACATGTAATCCGCTGGCCCCAGCTTCCCCTGCTGGGAGATATCCAGATCCCAGCTCCGAAGCAGAATCCGGCTGTTATCGCTGCGCGACGCTTCGGCAATGCGTCAGCCTTATTCAGCAAGACGGCTAAAGAAATCTTTACAATGCAGATTTAGTATGAGTTATGATTGTTTGAAGCATAACTAATGTCTGCTCAGGAGCCTGGCTTATGTCTCCTTCAACCCTGCAAGCCCCTACTGTCGATTGGCAAGCCGTCATGGCTGAAGCCTCTGGAGCTTGTTTCGTGGCCATCGGCGGCAGCTTGCGGCCCAATTCTTTGACTTATCAGGCGCTAGAGGTGGTGCGGTGCGAGTTTGAGAGGTTGAGGCTTCTCTTGCACATCCTCGACCTGCGGCAAATGAAGTTGCCCTTTGCCGATGGTTCGGAATCCTACCCGGACTATCCCGACGTGGAGGTTTTGCGGGCAACAATGAAGCGGGCCGATGGGATCATCCTGGCTAGCCCTGAGTACCACGGCGGCATCAGCGGCAGCCTGAAGAATGCTCTCGATCTCTTGAGCTTTGAACACTTAGAGGGCAAGGTCTTCGGGCTGATCAGCGTTTTGGGCGGTGAGAGCAACAGCAATACCCTCAACCAGATGCGTTTAATTGTGCGGTGGGTGCATGGCTGGGCGATCCCGGAGCAGATTGCCATTGGTCGGGCTTGGAGCGCCTTCGATGAGCAGGGCAACCTCAAGGACGAAAACCTACGCCAGCGCTTGCAACGCTTTGTGCAGAGCTTGGTCACCAACACCTCCAAACTGCGCGGGTCCCGGCTCCCAGCTCCTTGAAAAGGGCCTAGGTTCCCCAGCAGCCCCATTTTCAAGAGGGGCTTCCCCTTTCCTGGGAGAGGGGCTGACGCCCAAGTAACGGCATGGCTAAGGTGGGCCAAGAGAAAGCTGCGGCCGCTTTCCCTCTGCAGAAACCTGCATAACCCACGTCGGGCCATGGTTCAACCTCCTTCCCCCTATTCTTCCAGTGGAGCTGGGGCCATCTCTCCCCTAGTTGCCCTACAGGCAACCTTGCAACAGATGCGGGAGCAGAGCGATGCCAATGCCCTCATTCAGCTCACGCTGGAGTATGTCAAGGCGGTGTTTGGGGCGCCGCTGATCTGGCTGGCCTTTTATGACTATCAAAATCACCAGTTGCTGGGTCAGGGAGGGTTTAGCCTTGTGGAGGAGCCAACTCTCTTGCGAGGGGTGCATCCCCTGCAGCCGGGGGAGATCTTGGAGCAGGTGGTGATCGAGCAGCGGCCCATCAGCGTGCCCGATCTTTCCCAGGAGCCGCGCATGGGCCTTTGGCAGCGGGAAGCCAGGCGCCTGGGCGGGATCCAAGGCTGCTTCATCTACCCCTTTTCAGCAGCAGGGCGGCGGCGCTGCCTGGGGATCCTGATGCTGGGATCCCAGATGTGGGGGGTTACCACCCGCGAGGAAGAGAAAGCGCTCCTGGGGATTTTGCTGGGCCAGTTGGCCGCCTCTTTGCAGGAGCTGGAAAATGCCTGGAGGCAGCAGAGCGAAAAACGCCTTGAGGATTCGCTCCTGAGGCTGGGAACGGCGATATGCCAGGCGGGATCCCTGCAGGAACGGGTCAGCCTGGTGAGGCAGGAGCTGCAGACTTGCCTGGGCGCCGTCCATATCCAGGTGTACTGGCACGAGCGCAGCCGGGGGCGGTTTGTTCCCCATGGAAGCGCCTCTAGACCCAGCCAGCCACCTACTCCTGCCCCCATGTCCAAAGAGGCCAAAGCAGGAGCAGCGTCGCCAGGAGATGGCGGCCTTTCGCTGCGGGAGTTGGGAGATATGTACTACACCCTCGCCGATGGCCAGGTGGTGGTAGGCGGCACAGGGACGACCCGCTCCGAGATCCCCCTCAAGCTGATGCAGCAGTTGCGGGCCCAGGCGGCCTTGGCCGCCCCCATCTTGCTGGAGAAAGATCTGCTGGGGTTCATTTGGGTGCAATCGGATGTGCCCCGCACCTGGCAAGCTGTGGAGCGCCAGTTGGTGGCCGCCGCCGCCAATGGGCTGGCCTTAGCCGCCCCCCTGGAAAATCTGGATCGCCGCATCCGCCAGTTGGCCGACGAGCAAGAGTTTGTGCAGCAGGTGGGCCGTTCGCTTTACAACCCGGCGGAGCTGCCGCAGGCTCTCCAGCAAGCCGTCGTCGGCCTGGGCCAGCGTCTGCAAGCCAGTGCGGTGGCCGTCCTGAGAGTGGATCCCGATAGGCCGAACCCCCGCCTCTTCTCCGAGTACCGCAGCGAGGGCAAGCAGGCTCTGCCGCCGCAGTTCAGCTCCTTAAGCGAGCAAGACTGGCAGGATCTGCTGCGCAGCGAGGTGGTGGCGGCGGAAAACTACGACCAGGATCTGCGCCTGCTCTCCTGGCGGCAAGAACTGGCCCCTTTGGGGGTGCGCTCCCTCATGCTGACTCATACCGGCGCCAGCGGCACTGCCACCCCCGAAGGGCTGATCCTAGTGCTCCACCCGCGGCCAAGGGCTTGGAGCCGAGAAGAACGGCAACTGCTGCGCGGGACTGCCCAACAAGTGGGATTGCTCCTGCGGCAACTTCGGTCTCAGCAACGGCAGGAACGGCAAGAGCACTTGCTCAGCGGCCTGATCGCCACTTGTCTGACTTTGCAAAACCTGGCCACCCCTGAGGCTCTCTACGCCACCATCGCCCAACAGGCGGCCCAACTCCTCCAGATCCCTTTGGCGCTGGTGGTCAGTTGGCAGCCGGGGGAGAGCCGGGCCTGCTTGCAGCCGCCCTTTGCCGCTGCCCCCGAGTTCTGCCCCAGCGGCCCCACTGAGATCAATCGGCAGGATCCCTTGCTGGCCGCTGCGCTGCAGGCGAGGGGTCCCCTCCCGCTTGCCCAAGACCAGATCCCGGCTGCCAGCCGCGCCTGGTTAAACTCGGTGGGCCTGGGATCCTGGCTGCTGGTGCCCTTGGGGGAGACGGATCCCTCGCTGCCGGAGCCCTTGGGGGTTTTGATCCTGGGAGCAGAGGCGGACAGAGTCTGGGAGGCAGAGGAGCAGGCGGCTGTGACGTTGATGGCCCAAACCTGTGGCTGGACGCTGCGGCGCTTGCTTTGGGTGCAAACTTTGCAGGAGCGGCAGGAGGTGCTCAGCGAGTTGAATTGGTACAAGCACCGCCGCCTGCTGGATCTGCAAAATGCCCTGCTGGACGGCCTGCGCCGCCTTGGCCAAGTGCCGGGCATCCGGGGAGATGAGGCCACCCGCTGGCAAAAGGTGGTGGGAATCGGCAGGGAGCTGCGGGATCTGGCCGTCTTCGCCGAGCCGCTGTTGCAGACGGAAACGTGGCAGGTGCAGCCGCAGTTGCTGTCGGTGCCCCTAGCAACCTTGGTGCGCAAAAGCCTGCGCCGAGTGGAGGGCCTGACCCAAAAACGCAAGCTGTGGCCGCGCGCCCACGGCGACCTCAGCCTCGTCGTCCAGGGCGATGTCGGGCGATTGGAGATGATCCTCTGGGAAGTGCTGCTGGCCGCTGCCTTGCGCAGCCCGGAGGGGGGGCGGCTGGATCTGTGGAGCCAAGCCACAGAGGGCTATGCAGAGCTGCTGGTGGTGGATCAGGGCAGCTTCGATCCCCACCTGCTGACGGCCTTGCAATGGGATCCGCAACAGGTCATCTACGCCGATCCCCTCTTCCAATCGCCGCTCTCGGCGAGCCCCGGCCTGGAACTTGGCCTGTGCCAACGGCTACTGCAGCGGATGGGAGGGCAGCTCTCCTTCTATTCCTCTGGGGATGGGCGCTCCGTTGCCCGGCTGCTCCTGCCGCTGGCTGGCAAGGAACTGCGTCCCCCGGCCGTAGCCTCAGGGGGACAAGGCCCTCAGCAGCCAAAACAGGGGCAGCAGGGCCAGCGCCCCGCGATCTAGCTGCCGCAGGTGTAGGCGGTGCCAGCGCAAGGGGTGGTCGGGGCCGGTCAGCCCACGCGCCTGCATGGCCATGGCTGTCTGCTCTGCCCGCAGGAGCAGGTTTTCAAAAAAGCGCTCCACCAGAGCCAGCAGGGTTTGGATCCCGCCCCGGAAGCTGAGGGATCCCCAGCGGACATCGCGGGTGCGCACCGCCCGCACCAGGTTTTGCACCTCCTCCATCACCAGCGGCAGAAAGCGCAGCGCCAAGGTGAGAGTGAGGATCACCTCCGCAACTGGCCATCCCCAGCGTTTTAGAGGCTGCACCAGGTGGCCGATCCCCTCTGTGATCTCTTCTGGGGCTGTGGTCAGCAAAAACAAATTGGTGGCGTAGAGCAGCGTAAAGATGAGGGTGCCCAGCCGCAAAGCCACCGACAGGGAACGGCGGGACACCTGAAAGGTTCGCTCCCCTAGGGAAACCTGCAGCAAGCGGTAGCGGTAGGGAGTCGGCCAGGCACGGGTTTGCTCCCGCCAGGCCCGCTTGGCTGCTGCGCGGGATCCCTCTTCCACCCCCCCGTCATAGCCGGGGATGAGCCCATAGCCCACCACCTGCGCGTCCTGCCGCTGCGGCTGCGGGAAAACCCCCAACCCATCGGGAGCGAAGCTGGTGATCCCAAAAGTGAGCAGGCTGAGGGCTAACACCAGCGAGAGCTGGCCCGACCAGACCCGACGCGGCAGGCGGGCTGCCACCGTCAAGAACAACAGAACCGCCACCACGGCCAGGCGCCAGCCATTGCCAGCCAAAATTGGGCTGAGCAGAAAGCTGAGCAGCCAGGCCAGCTTCACGCGCGGATCGAGGCGGTGCAGCCAGGTGCGCGGCTCTTCCAGGTAGATTCCCAGCGGGGCATTGCGCAGAATATCCACTGCAGGCAAACGGGAGACAGGTTATCCCCCAAAAGGAGAACGGAAGCTGGCAGCAGGAAAGGCTTAGAGTCGCTCCACCAGACGGGTTGAGCCGGATTGGGCAGCGACCCATCCCCCTGGGGCCCCCTCTCGCTCAACGCGCAACCAGACAGGCACCTGTCCTTCGCCAGCCTGCACCTCTACCACCCGCAGCAAAGCTTGGCGCGGGGCGGCCCCGACGATAGCCCCAGTCAGGCTGGGCTGCTGGCGAATGTTAATGCCCTCATTGGCAATCACCCGCACCTGTCGCACACCCCGCCAC
>NZ_JANSHG010000071.1:0-12223 GCF_047461555.1 Synechococcus sp. WC101 | reverse complement strand
ATCGAGGGCAGCAATGTCGGCGAAGTGATGAGCAACCTGATCGCCCGCTATGGCGAGCTAAAGCGCCACCTCTACACAGAAGACGGCAAGTTGCGCAATTTCGTCAACGTTTACCTCAATGACGAGGACGTGCGCACGTTGGCCCAAGGCGACAACACGCCGGTGGGAGAACAAGCCGTCATCAGCATCGTTCCTGCTATTGCCGGAGGGCGTTGACCATGTTGAACCTGGACACCAGCCAAGTCAGCCTCTCCCGCGAGGAGATGGAGCGCTTTTCTCGCCACCTTATCCTGCCAGAGGTGGGCCTGGAAGGGCAGAAGCGGCTGAAAGCGGGCAAGGTGCTGTGCATTGGCACCGGCGGGCTGGGCTCGCCCCTGTTGCTGTATTTGGCGGCAGCCGGTGTGGGGCGGATCGGCATCGTCGATTTCGATGTGGTGGATGTGTCGAACCTGCAGCGGCAGGTGATCCACGGCACCTCCTGGGTGGGCAAGCCCAAGGTGGAATCGGCCAAAAACCGCATCCTGGAGATCAACCCCTATTGCCAGGTGGACGTTTACAACACCGCTCTGAAGGCCCACAATGCCCTGGAGCTGTTTGCCAACTACGACGTGATCGTGGATGGCACCGACAACTTCCCCACCCGCTACCTGGTCAACGATGCCTGTGTGCTGACGGGCAAGCCCAATGTCTACGGCTCGATCTTCCGCTTCGAGGGGCAGGCGACGGTTTTCAACTACGAGGATGGGCCCAACTACCGCGATCTCTACCCCGAGCCACCGCCACCGGGGCTGGTTCCCTCCTGTGCCGAGGGGGGCGTGCTGGGGATCCTGCCCGGCATCATCGGCCTGATCCAGGCCACCGAGACGGTGAAAATCCTGCTGGGCATCGGCACGACCCTGAGCGGGCGGCTGCTGCTTTACGATGCTCTAAAAATGAGCTTCCGCGAGCTGAAGCTGCGCAAAAACCCCGCCACTCCCCCCATCACCCAGCTCATCGACTACGAGCAGTTCTGTGGGATCCCGCAAGCCACAGAACAAGCCAGCCAAGCGGAGATCCCCGAGATCAGCGTGGCTGAGCTGAAGGCGCGGATGGATGCTGGCCAAGACTTTGTGTTGGTCGATGTGCGCAACCCCAACGAGTGGGAGATCGGCCGGATCCCTGGCGCTCACCTGATCCCGTTGCCGCAAATCGAAAACGGCGATGGGGTGGAGCAGGTGCGAAAACTCCTCAACGGCTCGGAGCTAATCGTCCACTGCAAGAGCGGGGTGCGCTCGGCCAAGGCCTTGAAGATTCTGCAAGCAGCCGGGATCCAAGGGAAAAACCTGCGCGGGGGGATCCTGGCCTGGGCTGAGGCTTACGATCCCTCCATTCCCAAGTACTAGTTCAAAGCCCTGGCTGTCCCTTGCCCTGCAGTTGAAGGCACAAGCGGCCTGCCGCTGCGCGGAAGCCAGCCCAGTAGCAGTGCGGTCAAGGGCGGCTGTCTGTTTCGGCTTCTCTCCTGCCCTTTGTCCTGCTCTAGCATAGATCTTCGAGGGTTCCTCTCCCTTTTTCGCCTCCCCTTTTCCATGAGTGCCACTTTGCCGGCAGAGACAGAAACCATCTTTCACTCCATCCCCGAAGCCCTGGAGGACCTCAAGTGTGGTCGCATGGTCATCGTGGTCGATGACGAAAACCGGGAAAATGAAGGGGATCTGATCTGTGCTGCCCAGTTTGCCACGCCAGAGGTGATCAACTTCATGGCCACCTATGGGCGGGGCCTTATCTGTCTGGCCATGCAGGGATCCCGCCTCGACGAGCTGAAGATCCCGCTGATGGTGGGGCAAAACACCGACAGCAACCAGACAGCTTTTACCGTCAGCATTGATGCCGGGCCAGAGTTAGGGGTTTCTACAGGCATTTCCGCTGCCGACCGCGCTCGCACCATCCAGGCGGCCATCCATCCCCATACCCGACCGGAAGATCTGCGCCGCCCTGGGCATGTCTTTCCGCTGCGGGCGCGGGAGGGCGGGGTGCTCAAACGGGCCGGCCACACGGAAGCGGCGGTGGATCTGGCCATGTTGGCCGGGCTGTACCCGGCAGGGGTGATCTGCGAGATCCAAAACCCGGATGGCTCGATGGCCCGCCTGCCCCAGTTGATCGAATTTGCCCGTCAGCACAATTTGAAAATTATCACCATCGCCCATCTGATCGAGTACCGCCTGCGCACCGAACGGCTGGTGCACCGGGGGGCTATCGCCACTTTGCCGACGGAGTTTGGCCAGTTTCAGGTCTACGGCTACCGCGACACCCTTAACCAGGTAGAACACCTGGCGCTGGTGAAGGGGGATCCGACCCAATTTGCCGCCAAGCCCGTCCTGGTGCGGGTGCATGTGGAATGCCCCCTGGGGGATGCGCTGGGATCCCTGCGCTGCGACTGTCGCCGCCAATTGACCGCCGCCCTGAAGATGATCGACCACCAGGGCCAGGGGGTGCTGGTGTACCTGCGCCGGCAAGAGCTCAGCCTTATCGAGCAAATCAAGTCCTATGCTCGCCAAGATCTGGGGCTAGCTGAAACTGCGCCGCCAGCAGCGATGGATCTGCGGGATTACGGCATTGGCGCCCAGATCCTACGCGATGTGGGAGTGCGGAAGATGCGCCTGATCAGCAATACCTCTCGCCACATCAGCGGCCTGAAGGGATTTGGCCTGGAAGTGGCCGAGCGGGTGCCCCTACTGCTGGAAGAGGAGGACGTGAATTTGCACTTGAAGCCCTCCTGCCCCCTCAACGGGAAATCCGAGCCGCAACTCTACTCCGGCTTAGGCCTGTAGAGCGTTGTAAGGCCGAGCGCCCCGGTAGAAGAGGGATCGCGCTGAAGGCAGCTCGGCATCGACCCTAGAGACCTCAGCAGCTCGCTCCCAGAAGCGCCAGAAGACTCGCCTGCGGGGGGAGGGAGACGGTGCCGCTGGCTGAGAAGAACCCCCCTGCAACAGTTGCTTCGGCAAAACCGGCACTTCCGATCCCACCCGCGACCACACCTCAAACCTAGGAGGGCGCACCACCACAATGCTGATCAAGGAGCCGCGATCCATCTCGCGGCGGCAACTGGCGATAGCGTCCTGCAGCCGAGCAAAGCTGCGGTTAAAAGCGTAGAAATAATCCTGAAAGCGGATGGCCTCCCAAAACCCTTCCTTTGTCACCGCCACATGGTCGTGGTCGGCGGAGGCGTAGTCGAGGATCACCATACGTGTAAAGACTGATTAGTGATGAATCAAATCAGGATGGTTTTTTACCGTATTTCCACTTAAGCACGACATTGCACAGCCCGTCATCCGCGAAATGGCTTGCTTGCAACAAAAGGAGTTTTCTCGCCCTTGCTGCTCATGGGATCCCGCCCAATTCCTGTTGCAGCTTGGCCATGGCTGCTTCTCCGATGTGAGGGGAAGCACAGACCAGGTTGGGCGTGCGGATCAGGTCGGATCGGGCTTGGCGCACCAGAGCGCGCAGGGTAGAGTAGCTGGCCTCGTCGCAGATGAGGGTGTGGGCGCGGCGAATCAGGGATCCCACCCGTTCCGTATCGGAAATCACCGCTGTCAGCACCAGCAGGTCTGCTCGCAAGCTTTGGACGATCACCTCGGCAACTTCTAGTAGGGCAGTGCTGATGCTCACCAGCCCCAGACAAGCGTGGGAAGGCAATTGGCGGATCAGGGCAATTTCGCGGGCGTAATCCGACACCTCCACCGGGAGCACACGGGCCCCCCGCGGCTGGGCAATGGCCTCGACAGCGCTGAGAAAATAGTGCAGCGTCACCACAGTGCCGGAATGGATCTGATCCAGCACGGCGGCCAGGTCTTCCAACAGCACCAACTGGACCCGGATGCCCAAAGTCTGTTGGATTTGTTGAGCCATGAGTTGTCCTGTGCCCAAGTCTCGGCGGGGCACGCACACCAGCACCTGAGCACTGCAGCGCAGCCGCCAGTCGATCTCGGCCAGCAGCAGATCCCGCACCTGCTCCAGAGAAAAGCCTTGCTGCTGAAGCTGATCGATGCCCTGACGCACCTGCTCCAGCGCCTGTTTGGATCGATCCAGGTTCTTGCTGAGACCGCGAGAACGGTTAACCGCCTGGCGAGCAGTGCCGCTCACGTAAATGCCGGAGGCGGCGCGAGTTTCCACCAGGCCCATGGCCTCCAGTTGGTGGTAAACCTTGTGGATGGTGTTGCGATGCAGGCCCGTCTGCATGGCCAACTGACGGGTGCTGGGCAGGCGACAGCCGGGAGGAAATTGCCCGCAGGCAATGCCAAAACAGAGCAAGTTGAAGAGCTGGACTGAGCCAGGGATCCCGCTCTCCGGCTGAATAGAAATGCGCATCATGGCCTGCTTTTCTCCGTGACGTACTCCCGCACCTATGCTGACGCATAGAGTGCAGGCTTCCCAGTGACTCCTGCCCGATAGCAGGACATTTCCTAAGCTTGAAGAACGGGACGCCCCACCGCTCTGGATTTGATGACCCTCGCCGAGTTGTGATCCCTGCCAATACTCAGCCCACAGTGCGGACAATCGTGCCACCGCTCATGCAGCTTTTTGGGCACATCTCGACCACACCCCGAGCGCTCTTGACTCGTGCCATTTGGATCCCCTGCAATCGTCAACAGCCCAGCTCTTTCAGCCTTGGCTGCCAAGATTTGCAGGAACTCACCCCAACCGGCGTCATGGATAGATTTGGCCAACCTTGTCCTTGCCAGACCTTTGATGTTCAGCGCCTCATGGGCTATATGTCTTGCAAAAGCTGATGAGCAACTTTGTGGTGAAAATCCCGGCGCTGGTTGGCTACTTTTTGATGCGCCTTGCTCAACCTCTTGACCGCTTTCTGGTAGCGGTTTGACCCCTTCTGCTTGCGCGATACAGACCGTTGCAGCCGCTTGAGCCGCTTTTGCGCTTTACGGTAATACTGAGGAACCTCGATAACCTCACCCTCATCGGTGACCAAGAAAGAGCTTAGCCCCAGGTCTATCCCCATCGTGTTTTCCCACGTTGGCGGGTCAGGGCTCCATTCCGGGACAGACGGATCCTGCAGGCTCAAGGTGAAGTACCACCCATCCACCTTGCGGGTGATGGTGGCCGTTTTAATCACGAAGCCGTCCGGCAAAGGACGGTGTTGGATGAGCTTGACCGGCCCAATCTTGGGCAGATGGATAAACTTTCCCCGGATACAGTCCTGCTTCATCTGAGGGAAAGCGATTTTGCTCCCACCCGTTGAACCGTTCTGCCAAGCGATAGTTGTACTGCTTACGCAGCAGCTCCAGCCACTCACCCATCAGGGCGACTTGGCTAGCAGTGGGCCGCAAGCGGTACTGGTAAGCGGTTCTCATGATGAATGCATTGTACCTGTTGAACGCTCCCGCCTCTCATCCCGACTCTGACCGGCCCGCCCCATATATCCCCTCGCCCCCCTATATCCCCCCGTATACGAGGGGACTGGGGGGCTGGGGGGCTGGGATATAGGGGGGTACAGAGCGGGGCTTCCAGGACTACGTCCCGCTAGCGCGAACGGCGGATTAGCTAAAGACAGGGATCGTCTGCCAGAAGAATTGCGCCAACACTTCACAAGGATAGGCACTCGAGAACGGCTCGGGCGCATCTTGTCCAAGCGACGCTGCGGGGGCAGGGATCCCCTCTGTTGCTGCGCCCACCCCCAACCCAATGGCCGACGATCCGGCCTCCGAAGGACAGGGGATCCCGCCCTGGTCTTGTTACAGAAATTTAGAATCGTTACAATAGTTAGCATCTTTGCATTGCAGGTTGCATCTCATGGCACTCACTCAGCAGTTTCCCGTGCTGCTCGTCTCGGTTTTGCGTCACGACAGCGTTCCTCCGCGGTGGTCCCAGTTGGGGTGGACCGTCTTGCGGGTGGTGGCGGGGCTATTCATGATTCACAACGGCCTCGACAAGCTGGCCGATATCGAAGGGTTTGCGGCGGCCTATGTGGAAGTGATCGGCTTGCCGTTCCCCATCTTTTTCTCCTATGTAGCCGCCTACACTGAACTGATCGCAGCTCCCCTGGTGGCCCTGGGCCTGTTCACGCGGCCCGCCGCATTGAGCCTGGTGGCCACGATGGCGGTGGCCATGTTTCACCACATCAAGGTGGCCGGCTTCAGCATTCCTTACCTGGAGCTATCGGCCATCTACGCGGCCATCTTCTTGGCCTTTGCCGTCAATGGCGGCGGTTGGTTCTCTCTGGATCAGCTCTTGGTGAACGGCATTGAGGCGGGGCTGAACCGCTCCAGCCGACAAAAGTTGGAGAGCTTGCAGTCTTCGCTGCAGGCCACCGAGCAGGTGATCGCCCTGGGCGAGCAAGAGGCCGAAGCTGCCCAAACCCCTCGCTCCTAAGCCAACTTCCCAGAGGGAGAGGGGACCGGGGGTGAGGGCTAAAGGCGGCTGGCGGCCCGCTCCATCAGGCGTTGGTGGGTGGAGCGTACCGGCTCTCCCGGCTTGGGCTGTCGCTGTACGTAGGTGCCATCGGGACGCAATTCCCAAGCTTGCCGGTTATCCGTCAGACAGATCTCCAAGATCGCCTTCAGCTCTTGCTGCAACAGGGGATCCTCTACAGGGGTTACCACCTCGACGCGGCGATCCAGGTTGCGGGTCATGTAGTCGGCGCTGCCGATGAAGTACTCTTCCTGGCCGCCGTTGTAGAAGTAGAAGATGCGGGAGTGCTCCAAGAAGCGCCCGATGATGCTGATGACACGGATGCGCTCGCTCAGGCCCGGGATCCCTGGCTTCAGGCAGCACATGCCACGCACAATGAGGTCGATCTCCACCCCTGCCTGGCTGGCCTCGTAGAGCACTTGGATCATGCGCGGGTCGGTGAGGGAGTTGACCTTGACGATGATGCGTCCCCGCTGGCCGGCTTGGGCATGGCGCATCTCTCTCCGGATCAAGGCTTCCATCCCCTGGCGCAGGGTGCGAGGGGCCACCAGCAGCTTGCGGAAGTGCCGTTGCCGCGAATAGCCCGTCAGCAGGTTAAACAATTCTGTTACATCGTTACAGAGAGTCTCATCGCAGGTAAACAGGCCCAAGTCAGTGTAGATGCGGGCGGTCTTGGGGTTGTAGTTGCCGGTGCCGATGTGGACATAGCGGCGCAGGGATCCCCCCTCTTCCCGCACCACCAGCGCCAGTTTGCAGTGGATCTTCAGCCCCGGCAGGCCGTAGGCCACGTGCACCCCAGCTTTTTCCAGCTTCTTGGCCCAGAGGATGTTGTTTTCTTCGTCGAAACGGGCTTTGAGTTCCACCAGGGCGGCCACCTGCTTGCCGTTCTCGGCAGCCTGGATGAGGGATCCCACCACCGAGGAGTCGCCGGAGGTGCGGTAGAGGGTTTGCTTGATGGTGAGCACCTGGGGATCGTTGGCCGCCTCCTCCAAAAACCGTTCCACACTGGCAGCAAAGGAATCGTAGGGGTGGTGCACCAGCAGATCCCCTTCCCGGATGACGGAGAAGATATCCACCGGCTCATCGCTGACCGAGGCAGTACGCAAGCGGGGAGGGGTGACGGGCCCCCAAGGGGGATCTTTTAAATCAGGGCGGTTGAGGTTGAGAAACGCCATCAGCCCCCCCATGTTGAGGAGCCCATCCACCTCGTAAACGGAGTCGGCATCCAGATGCAGCTCTTCGCACAGCCGTTGGCGAATGGCAGAGGGCATCGACTTGGCGATCTCCATGCGCACCACCGAGCCAAAGCGCCGTTTGCGCAGCTCTTCTTGAATGGCTGCCAGCAGATCGTCGGCCTCGTCCTCTTGGATCTCCAGATCGGCGTCGCGAGTGATGCGGAAGGGGTAGTACTCCAGCACTTCCATGCCCACGAACAGGGCCTCCAGGTGATGGGCGATCACCTGATCCAGCGGCACGAAGCTCACCCCGTCCCGCAGCGGCACAAAGCGGGGCAGGGTGTTGGGCACCTTGACGCGGGCAAAGTGTTCCTTGCCGGTCTCCGGATCCCGCACCACCACCGCCAAGCTGAGGCTGAGGTTGGAGATATAGGGAAAAGGATGGCCCGGATCCACCGCCAAGGGGGTGAGCACGGGAAACAGGCGGCGGTCGAAATACTCCCGCAGCTCCTGCCGCTCCGGTTCGGCCAGCTCGGAAAAATCGCGGATGTGAATGCCCTGTTCCGCCAGCTTAGGCACCAGTTCCTGCCGAAAACACTCGTGTAACTTTTGAATCAGGGGGCGCAGGCGATTGGAGATCTGCCGCAACTGCTGCTGCGGTGTGAGGCCATCTGGAGTCAGCACCAACACACCCGTCTCCAACTGACGGCGAATCACCGCCACTCGCACCATGAAGAATTCGTCCAGGTTGCTCTCGAAGATGGCCAGAAACTTCAGCCGCTCCAACAGGGGAGTGCGCTCGTCCAGAGCCTCGTGCAACACTCGGGCGTTGAACTCGATCCAGCTCAGCTCGCGGTTGAAATACTGCTCCGGCAAGGCATAGCCCTCCTGGATGGGCGCAGTGGGGATCCCGGGCTGTCCGGCATCGGGATGGCAGCCTGTCGCGTCGGGGTTGTGGGGCGACAAGGGAGAGTCCGTTTCCTGGGGGCGCGGAGTCATGGTGGCAGAGGTCTGGGTTGTCTCAAACACGTCAACAACGGCTGCAGCCGACCCCATCCTATCCTGCTGGGTTCTGCTTAGACGAAACGGAAGTAGCCACAACAGGCTTGGGCGGACGTTCTGGCAACAGCCCTTGGGAGCGCGTGAGAAGAATCACCTGCAGCAAGATCCCGATCAACAAAATGCGCAAGGGGCCGGCCCGGGTGGCCCATTGGGGCGGCAGACGGTTGGTCAACCATTCGCTGCCCGACCACACGCCCCAAATCACCAGCGCCCCCAGCAGGGCGCCGCGGTTGTTGCCGCTGCCCCCGGCAATCAACATCACCCAGACGATGAAGGTGGCAAACTCCGGCTGGAAGGCTTCCGGGCTGATGAAGTTGACAAAATGGGCATAGAGCGCCCCCGCCAGCCCCATGAGCATGGATCCCAGGACAAATGCCTGCAAACGAAACTGGAGCACATCTTTGCCAGCGGCTAGGGCTGCCGGCTCGTCCTCGCGGATAGCCCGCAGCACCCGTCCCCAAGGAGAGCGATAGGCCCGCTCGCTCAGCCAGTAAACCACCGCCAAGACCAGCAGCACCAAGCCCAAGTACAGCAGCGTATCCTGTCCTGGGATCCAGCCGCGAAAGGGCCGCGGAATGCGGGTGATGCCACGCACGCCGTTGGTCAGCCAGCCCTCGTTTTTCAGGATTTGGCTGATGATCTCGGCAATGCCGATGGTGGCGATGGCCAAGTAGTCGGAGCGCAGCTTGAGGGTGATCAAGCCGATCAAGAAGGCGATCGCCCCGGCGGCGACCACCGCCATGGCAAAGCCCACCCAGAACGGCAGATCGAACCCGCCCAGGTGCTCAGGGGTGGGCAGCGTCGTGGCAATGGCGCTGGCGTAGGCCCCCACAGCAAAAAAGGCCCCCACCCCAATGTTGAACATGCCGGCGTAGCCCCACTGGATATTAAGGCCCAGCACCAGCACGCCGTAGATCCCCACCAAAACCAAAAAGAAAATGGCGTAGCTCAACATCAGGCCCGTCCTCCCAACAGCCCTGTGGGCCGCAAGATCAGCAACAGCACCAGAATGGCAAAGGCCACCCCCGTCTTGTAGGCTGGGCTGAGCACCAAAGTAGAAAACTCCTCCGCCAGGCCAATCACCAGCCCCCCGGCGATGGCCCCGTAAGGGCGACCAATGCCGCCGAGGATGGCTGCAGCGAAAACGGGCAACAGCAGCCGCCAGCCCATGGTGGGGTGCAGCCGCGTATCCAGGCCCAGGAAGATGCCCGCCAGACAGGCCAAAGCCGCCCCGAGGGTCCAGGTCCAGAGAATGATCTGCTCCGTATCGATGCCGGTCACCTTGGCCAAGTCAAAATTGTCGGCCATGGCCCGCATGGCTTTCCCCACCCGCGTGTGCTGCAAAAACAGGTGCAGCGCCACCACCAACAGCGCCGTTCCCACCAGAATCGCTACCCAATCCGGCTTGACGCGCAGCCCCCAAAACTGCCAGGGCAACTGGATGCCGCTGCGGTACACCTGGTTGTTGGGCCCCCAGAGAATCTGCACCAAGCTGCGCAAGATCAGGGCCGTGCCAAAAGAAGAGATCAGCAAAATCACCGGCGCTTCCCGGCGCAGGCGGCGATAGACCAGTTGGTCGATCCCCACCGCACACAGTGCTGTCGCCAAGGCCGCCGGGATCCAGCTCACCTCTAGCGGCCAACCCCAGCCGACAAACGTCAGGGCAAAGTAGGCCCCCAAGGTCATCAGATCCCCGTGGGCAAAGTTGGCAAAGCGCAAAATGCCAAACGTGAGAGACACCCCAATCGCCCCCAAAGCATAGATGCTGCCCAGGACGAGGCCGTAGATGAACAGTTGCAACAGTTGGGTCACACCTGCCCCCCCAATACCCTGCCCTGATGATGCCACAGCGGGATCCCATCCGGCCCAGCGGCAGGGTAAAGCTAGGGTAGGAGAAAGCGCGCAAGAGAGAGAGCCATGCAGCCCAGTTCTTCTCGGATCCTAGGTTGGCTAGTGGTTTTGGCCCTGCTGAGCGCTGCCTGTGGTGGGCCGGAGCCACCCCCGGCCAGGGATCCCGAGGCTCCTTCCGCACCCATCTCCACCCCCCAGTTGATCTACGAAGACATCACCCTCACCCAGGCCAAACCCGATGGTGGCCTGCTCTGGCGCCTCCAGGCTCGCCTGGCCGAATACGAGTCCCCCCCAGAAAATGGCACCACTCCCGTGCAGTTGGGATCCGCCCATTTGCAGTCTATCGAGGGAGAGTTTTTCGACGCAGAGGATCGCGCCATTCGCGTCCGGGCCGAGCGGGGATCCGCCTACCCCGGCGAGCGGCGGCTGGAACTGACGGGCCAGGTGGAGGTGGAATCGGAGCGGGACAACCTGCGCCTGCAGGCAGAGCGGCTGCAGTGGTTGCCGGAACAGCGCCTCCTCGAAGCCGAGGGCCAGGTGCAGGTGGAGCTGTTGGACGGCCGGGGATCTCTGGAGGGGGATCGCTTGCGCATCGACTTTGGCCAAGCCCAGATGCAACTGGAGAATCGGGATCCGAGCCAACCGGTGCGGGCCAAGTATCGGGATCCGGAGCTGGAGCTGGCCGCCCGCCGTTTCTTGTGGGAATTTGGCGCCGGCGAGGTGCAGGCGCTGGGAGCAGTCGAGGTGGATGCCCCCCAGCAAAGGGTGCGCCTCAGCGGCGAGCAGTTGCGGGCTCCGCTGCCCCTAACCGAGCTGCGCCTGCTGGGCAACGTGAAAGCCAAAGCCGTTCGCGTTGGCGGGACGGAGTCCCTGCAAACCGGCCAAGAGTTGCAGGCCCAAGAGATCCGCTGGCGCATCGGCTCCACCCAACTGCAGGCCCTGGGCAATGTGCGCTACCGCCAGCCCGGACAAGCCCTGACCGTGAGCGGCGACAGCGGCATCCTAGACTGGCAGGCCAACACCGCCCGGATCCAGGGCAACAGCCAAACCCAGCTCACTTTGCCCTAGGAGCCGGCGACAAAGGGCCGACAGGAGCATGTCAAGATAGTTTAAGAACCGTGTTGGGTGGGTTGTGGTGAGGAGTTCAGCAATGGCAGAGGCCGCCTTGGGGGAACGCCCCAACATTCTCCCCAACATTCTGTTGATCGTGCTCGATACCCAACGGGCGGATCGCCTTTCCTGCTACTGGTCAGAGGAAGAGCGGGCCCGCCAGGTGCCCACCAGCCCCAACCTGGATCGGCTGGCGGCAGAATCCACCCTCTTCGAGCGGGCCATCGCCCCCGCCCAGTGGACGATCCCCTCCCACGCCTCCCTGTTTACGGGGGAATATCCCAGCACCCACCAGACTGTCCAGGCAGACCTGGAGCTGAGCCCCGCCCTGCCCACCCTGGCGGAGCTGTTGAAACTGGGCGGCTACACCACCGTGGGCTTTTGCAACAACCCCCTGGTCGGGATCCTGAAAAACGGACTGCGGCGCGGCTTTGACACCTTCTACAACTACGGCGGGGCCCTGCCCACCCGCCCCCCCGAAGGCAATCCCTTGCCCACCCCCCTCAACCGCTGGCTGGCCGCCTACACCCAGTTTTGGCGCCGCCTCTCCTACCCGGTGCAAAACGCCTTTGCCCGCTCTGATACTCTCTTCCAACTGGCGCTGCACCCCTGGTTTGCCTCCC
>NZ_JANSHG010000070.1:0-12226 GCF_047461555.1 Synechococcus sp. WC101 | reverse complement strand
TGGGCAACCGCCACTTCACCTACTACGAAACCCTGGGGGGCGGCCAGGGGGCCAGCCAGCAGCGACCAGGCCTGGATGGGGTGCACGTGGGCATGAGCAATACCCTCAACACCCCCATCGAAGCCCTGGAGCTGGAGTATCCCCTGCGGGTGCTGCGCTACGAGTTGCGCCCAGATTCCGGCGGCCATGGCCGCCAGCGGGGCGGGTGGGGGCTGATCCGCTCCATCCAGACCTTGCAAGATTGCACCCTCTCCCTGCTCACCGACCGGCGCCACCATGCCCCGCAAGGGGAAGAAGGCGGCGAACCTGGCCAGCTGGGGATCAACCTCGTCAACGGGGATCCCTTGCCCAGCAAGATCAGCCGCCCCCTGAAAGCCGGCGATGTGCTCACCCTCTACACCCCTGGCGGCGGGGCTTGGGGGTCCAGCGAGGAGGAGCAGGCACCCGAACCCACATAGCGCAGGCGAGCGAGAAACAACTGCTCGCAGCGGCGGAGCACATCATCGCGGCTGGCGAAGTGCTCCAGCCTTTGCACTTCTTGACCCTTCTCAAACAAAATTAAGGTCGGCAGCGAGCGCACCCGATAGCGGCGCGGCAGCCAAAAATTGTCGTCCACATTCACCCGCAGCACCTTGACCGCGCCGCCCCACTCTGCTGCGAGACGGTCGGTAATCGGCTGAATGAAGCGACACAGGCCACACCAAGGGGCACCAAAATCCACCAACACCAACCCGTCACTTGTCAAAAGTTCTTGATTAAAAGCATCTAAAGCAACTTGCAAGTTCATCACTCCCAGACTAAAGAAGTTGTTTGGGATCATGCTACCAGGCAACCCCGCTGGCTGCAGAAACCATTTGCGGATGAAAGGCATAAAGAATCACAACAAAGCTGAACACCCCCAGATAGGCCCAGCGCAGAAACTCTCGCGGTTGCAGGTGTTGTCGCCGCTGCAGAATGGCCAAGCCGGGGATCACAGAAGTACGGGCCTTGAGATCGCGGAAGGCCTGGCCGTATTTCCGCTCCAGACGGTGATCCCCGTGCCAGACGGCGAACAGGTGGTAGGCCACCAGCCCCAGGGAAGTGACCAGCATAAAACTGGAGCCAATCCAAAGGGAATGGGCCACACACCAGATCACCTGGCCCACCATTTGGGGGTGGCGGGTGATGCGGATGATCCCGGTCTCAAACAGGTGAATCTCCGGCTTGTGAATGGCAGCAATCTCCAGTAAGTTGAAGGTAGCCGGATACAAAAAGAAAAACGAGAGCGCCGACAAAAGAACAACGGTGGTGTGAATGCCGGGGACAGCATGGAGATCCCAGAGGATCACCCCGTCGTAGCGATGGTTCAAAAAGTAGATCAGCAACAGCGGAGCCAAGCTGAGGCTGACCAGCGCAAAAAGAAGGCGGTACAGACGGGATCCCAGCCAAGCTTCCCCCCAGGGGCGCAAGTGGGCCAGCCCACTGTGAGCACAGGCAAACCCCAAGATCATGCCCAACATGATCGCGTGGGATCTGTACCGGGCGAGCTCCGGCAGCAAGTGGTTGAAGAAAGTGGACAGCATCTTTTCGATGGCTCCTCTTCCGGTGTCGCTGTGACTTATGCTTAAAGATAAGTTACATTGGGCAACCTTCCGATGCTGAAACCTTTTTTTCTACGTTTTCTCGGCCTGCTCCTCTCGGTCACCCTGATGCTGGGCTGGGCGACCGCAAGCGCTCAGGCGGCCCGCCTCACCGGCAAGTACTACGAAGACAGCATGACCCTGATCCAAACCCTGCGCACCGTTCTCTCGGAAGCGGATCCCGTGATGAATCCAGAGGAGGCGCAGGTGGAAGCGATGAAGGCCATTCAAGAATTTGCAGGGCGCTACCATGGCCATCGCTACGACAAGCTGCAATCCTTTACGACTCTGCGCACCGTGTTCAACACCGTGGCCTCCCACTACCGCACCTCCAAGCGGCCTCTTGACCCAGAGAAGGTGGAGCGGGTGCTGATGCAACTGGATCGCGCTGAGCTGGCCTTGCGCCGCGAAGGTTAAGCTTTTCAGATCTCCCAGATCCAAATCACTGGGCGAGGCGCAGGATTACCTTGATGACAACCCGGTGGAGGCTGCTTTCGCCAAGCTCCAGATCGCCCCCCATTTCTCTCAGGAGCCGTTCGCTCACCCGCCAAGCAGCGCAACCCTTTGTTTGGATGGGCACATGGCACCGCCCTTCCAGATTCCACTCCAGGCACAGGCGCCCCTCCGCTGCTGCGATGGGATAGAGGTGTAGAGCCATCGAACCATAGCGTAGGGTGCGAATACCCCAGCGACACACCCCCAGCAGAGCCTGCACCAAACCGTGGGGATCCGCCCAAACCATAAGGCTGTCCGGGAGGGCGGGCAGCTCAGAGGCAGAAGGCGGTTGTAGGATCGGCCATTCGTAGCGAATGCCCTGATCCTGGGCCTGTAGGCGAGTTAGGCTGTACACATCCTGAAGGAGGGGACGGAGTCGGGTCGGCTTCGGTTGCAAGGGTTGAATGGGCAGGTCGTGGCGGGCCAGGCGGCTGTACTCCTCGAGCAACTGGATCAGGCGCTCCACCGCTTCTTTGGCACTTTGAAGGTACTCCCGCTCTTCTTCGCGGGAATCGCACAGATCGGACAGCACCAACTGCAGGGATCCCATCTGGCTGCTGAGGGGGTTGCGCAGCTCGTGGCCAATGCTGACGAGCAGCTCCTGCTGAAAGGCGCGCATCACCTCCGAGCGCTCAAACGCAAACTGCCAATCCACCGCCTCTTGCCTGACGGCAGCAGCGGCCTGCTGGGAGGGAGGATCGGGTTTTGCTGCGGGCAAGGGTTTCCTCCAGAGGTACTTCGGACAAAAGGTAGGAGATCCCGTTGATGTTCGAAGCAGGGCGTTCGGATGGAGAGCCTTGGGTTTTAGCTAGTTTGACAACGGCGCGCTCCTGGATCCTACCTTTTTCTTCCCAACTTTCTAGCCGACGAAGTGGGCGCTGACCACCCGCTCAATTCCGGCCAAATCCCGGTGGACTTGGATCTGCTGATAGCCGCCTCTGGCCTGCAACTGCTCCGCCACCCAAGGGGCTTGGCCTTGCATCACCTCCACCGCCCAAAAGGAGTTGGGGGCCAAGTAATCCGGTGCTTTTTGAATCAAAAGCCGCAAGTGCACCAGCCCATCTTCCCCGCCATCGAGGGCCTGTCGTGGCTCGTGCAGCCGTACCTCGGGCATGAGGTAGGCCAGCTCCCCGGTGGGGATATAGGGCGGGTTGGAAACCAGGCCACGCAGCCGACCTCGCCAGGGATCCAAAGGCGCAAACCAGGATCCCTGTAACAGCTTCACCCGTTCCTGCAGATGATAGTCCGCCACATTGGCTGCCGCAACGGCCAAAGCCTCTGGGCTCACGTCCACCGCTAGAAGCTGCAACTGGGGATGCCCCTGGGCCAAAGCGATGGCAATGGCCCCGCTGCCGGTGCCCAGGTCGGCAAAAGGGGATCCCGGCGGCAGCAGGTTAGACTGCAACCAAAGGGAGGCTTGCTCCACCAGCAGCTCGGTCTCCGGGCGCGGGATCAACACCGCTGGCGTTACCCGCAAGCTCAAACCTGCCCACTCTACCCTTCCCAGCAGGTACTGCAGGGGGATGCGCTCTGTCAGCCGGCGCCGCCACAGCTCCTCTACCTCCGCCAGCGGATCCCCCTGCAGCGTCGGGGGCCGACCCAGCAAGCGCTCCAACGATCCCCAGCCCAGCCGTTCCCTAAGCAGAAGTTCCACCTCCTGAGGAGGGATGCCGGCGGCTTGCGCCGCCTGCAGAGCCTGGGCACGCCAGGCCAGCAATTGCTGCACCAGCGCAGAGGGGGATCCCATCAGGAGCTAGGTCAACGCCGCTGAGGCTGGGGAGTGGCAGGTGGATTGGGCTGGGGAGTGGCAGAGCGAATTAACGATTGCACGTACTCCAGCGACGCGCGCGGCGGAATGAAAGCGATCTTCTGCACATCCTCCTGGGCGTCAGGGGCTAACATGCGCTCCACCACGATGGCCAGGGAAGTGACCTCGATCTGGGTTTTGCCGACCACCTCGGGGTTCTGCGCCGCCGCCCGGTCTAAAGCCCCCTTCAGGTCGTTGCGGTCGAAGAAGAAAGGCACCACCTCCTGGCCATCCTGCTCGATGGTCAGCAACCCCTCTCCCGAGCGGCCATAGAACAGCGGCACGCCGATCACTTCCGGCGGCACCTCCTGACCCGTTTCTTTCAGCACTTGCTTGGCCGCCTCCACATCAGCAGCCCGAGGCACCACCTCAAAGTACAGATTGCTATTCTTGGCCCGCTCTTCTTCCGACTTTTCGTAGGCGTAGCCCAAGGGAATGGGCACCACCTGGGCTTGCTGGCCCACCTCAGGGTTCTTGGCTTTCACCTGATCCAACGCTTGCTGGGCTTGGTTCTGATCCAGCCAGAAAGAAGCCACCTGGATGGTGCGACCCTCCCGCTCTACGTTAGCGACCACAGGGGTGCCGTTCTGAGACACAATGGCAAAAACCGGCACCAGATTCAGCCGCTCCGCCACTTCTTGACGACTCATGGGGGCTGCCACTGCCTGAGTCGAGAGGGGCCCCCCTTGAGCAAAAGTAGGAACTCCCCCCCAGATCACCCCCGCCAACCCCAGCAGGAGGGTGCTGCGAACTGCCGCTACGAACGCGGCCTGCCCGCCTGCCTGAGCTCTACGGCGGCAGAGGGATCCCAAAAGCGGCACTGCATTACCGCGCATCATTTTCATCTCTACTCCTGGCATCACGCCTTGTCTTCGTTGCTATTGGGTCAGATCCCTGAAACACTAACCGACGACCTCTGCCCAAGAGGAGCTGACCAAGCTCACCTTGCTCAACACAGCTCAGGCTGGCCATGCGGCGCACTCTTGGGACTTTGGGGACAGCGCCTGGCGAAGCTGGCCCTTGCTGACACTACGCCCCCCTACCCTCTTTGACGAGCGCTCCCTGGGCCACCCTAGAAGGCAAGGTTAAAGCATTTGCTCAACCCCTGTCGAGGGGTAAAGCCCTCGTTTTGGGTGGGGATCCCGCATCACCTCCTACTATATACGGAGTCTAACAAAGCGGATCCACACCAAATACAGATAGCCCCTCCATCCTCTGGCTGTAGAGTCTGGGCTGAGAAGGCAGGATCCTGGGAACGCGGCAGCGGCGTGGGGCGCCTGGGCTGAGGGCAAAGATCCCATCAGGCAAAGCTCTTGCTTCCCGATCCCGCTACTGACTGAGGTTCCGAAATGGGAAACAGACGGCCCTGCTCGACGGTAACTTGAACCCGCGTGCCCACCGGCAAAGCTTCCCGCGCCAGGGCGTGCAATTGCTTGCCCGTCTCTGTAACCAGACAATAGCGATACTCTCGCCCCAGAAACTGTCGATCCCGAATGGTAACTCTCCCCTGGGGATTGGGATGCAGACGTAACTCCTCCTGCCGGATCATCAGCTCTCCCTGGCGCAGATGGGGATCGGGCTGATCCCTCAAAGCCTGAAATGGGATGTGCAGCAGCCCCTCAGCTTGCCAACCGAACTCCCGCCGCTCACAGCGAAGAAAGTTGGCCTGGGCGATGAATTCCGCCACAAAGCGGGTAGCCGGCTCCCGATAGACTTCCTCCGGGGATCCCCATTGCTCAATACGCCCTTCCCGCATCACCGCCACCCAATCGGAAAGGCAGAGAGCCTCCTCTTGGTCGTGGGTAACGAAAATGGCCGAGGTCTGGGTTTGCTTGAGGATTTTGCGGATTTCTTCCCGCAAGTAGTAGCGCACCTGCACATCCAAGTTGCTCAACGGCTCATCCAAAAGGATTAGGCTGGGCTTGGGGGCCAGAGCTCGGGCCAGGGCCACCCGCTGCTGCTGCCCGCCTGAAAGTTCATGAGGATAGCGGTGGGCGTAGTCCTCTAGACCCACCAACCGCAACACCTCGTCAGCCCGTTCCCGCGCCTGTTGGGCAGCGCCTCCCACCTCAGCCGAGGAGGAGCGACTGCCGCCCCCCGCTGCCGACGCGAACAGGGCAGTGGGCCGGAGGCCAAACATCACATTGGCCAACACATCCAAGTGGGGAAACAGGGCAAAATCCTGAAACACCAGCCCCACCCCCCGCCGCTCCGGTGGGATCCACTGCCCCTCCCCGGCCACCACTCGCCCCCCCAGCAGGATCCGCCCGCTGTCTGGCTGCTCAAAGCCGGCAATGGTGCGCAATAAAGTGGTCTTCCCACAGCCCGATGGGCCGACAATCCCCAGAATGTCTCCCTGGGGCAGGCGAAACGCCACTTCCTGCAAAACCAACTGCCGCTGGCCGGGAAACCCCTTGCTGATGTGCTCAACCTCAAGAATGTAGGGAGAGTCCGTCCGGGCAGCGGTGGACGTCGAGGAAATCAAAAACTCGGCCATGATCGTTGTTGCAAAAGATTTTCACTATCTTTACCAGACTACCATACCTCAGATCCTTCCCGGCCCGACGCCAGTCAGCTAGAGGGCGGCGGAGAGGGATCGATGCCAGTCTTTCCTGTTTGCTTGGAGGGGCAGGCAGGAATTAGTGTTACACTGGGTTAACGAAGTTTCCCAGGCTCTGGTGGCGCTTATTCTCGACGGCGCATTCCAGAGTTTTATTGTGGATGAGTTTTGAGACCCAGTTTCCCGAACGTGCCCTGATTACGGGGGCCAGTCGAGGGATCGGCAAAGCAGTGGCCCTAGCCCTAGCTCGGCAGGGGGTGGCAGTTGCTCTGGTGGCCCGTTCCCATCCCGATTTGCTGGGGGTACAGGCGGAGATCCAGGCAAAGGGAGGAAAGGCGGAGGTTTTTCCCATCGACTTGGCCGACTTAAGAGCCCTGCCGCAGCGGTTGCAGGCTCTCCTGGATCAATTTGGTGTTTGTGATGTCTTGGTCAATAACGCCGGCATAGCCCATGTCGGGCCTTTGGCCACCTTATCTTTGTCCGATTGGCAGCGGGTGATCGACTTGAACCTGACGGCAGCTTTTCTCTGTGCCCAAGCCGTCCTGCCGGCGATGCGCCGGCAGCGCTGCGGCACGATTGTCAACATTATCTCCATTGCGGGCAAGCGAGCCTTTCCCAATTGGGGGGCTTACTGCGCCAGTAAGTTTGGCCTGCTGGGCTTTTCTCAAGCCCTGGCCGCAGAGGAACGGCAGCATGGCATTCGGGTGACCAGCCTGTGTCCCGGAGCTGTGGATACACCTCTTTGGGATACAGTTCAGGTCGATTTCGACCGTTCCAAAATGCTCTCGCCGGAGTGGGTGGCGGACTTGATTGCCCACATCGTTCGCCTGCCCAAGGGTGCCGTGGTGGAAGATCTGACCCTCATGCCGGCAGCAGGAGCCTTTTAGGCCGGGCTGGAGCTGGCTTTTCCTGTAACGGCCTTTGTGACTGAGCTTTTGAGGAGATCTGCCTGCACCGCCTCCCTCGACAAGTTCCTTCAACCCTTCGTTCAACCCAAGGAATATCCTGCTATGACTCTTGCCAAGCCTGGATCCGGTGCCGAGTTTCGACTCAACAACAAAGCCAACCTGAAGTCTCGCCTTGTCCGAGATCTGTCCCATGCGGCGGGGCAAGAGCCCGAGGGCTCAGAGAGCCTGGATCCGGCGATGGTAGCGGCAGTGGAGACGTTGCTGCGGGGAATTGGGGAGGATCCGCAGCGGGAGGGCCTTAAGAAAACGCCGGAGCGGGTGGTGGCCGCCCTGAAATTTTTGACCAGCGGCTATCGGCAGTCCCTGGAAGATCTCATCAACGGCGCCATCTTCGACGAGGGCCACGACGAGATGGTGCTGCTGCGGGATATTACTTTGTTCAGCCTCTGCGAGCACCACCTCTTGCCCTTTATCGGCAAGGCCCATGTTGCCTACATCCCCCGCCAAAAGGTGGTGGGCCTGAGCAAGATCGCCCGCATTGTCGAGATGTACTCCCGCCGCCTGCAGGTTCAGGAGCGCCTTACCCGCCAGATCGCGGAAGCTTTGATGACCATGCTGGATCCCTATGGGGTGGGGGTGGTTATCGAGGCTACCCACATGTGCATGGTGATGCGGGGGGTGCAAAAGCCGGGCTCTTGGACGGTCACCAGCTCGATGGTGGGGGTGTTCCAGGAGGATCCCCGCACGCGGGAGGAGTTTTTGAGCCTCATTCGCCACCCGTCCAACCTTTAAGGATGCCGCGGCGCTTTGCCGGCAAGAAAGCTAATCCTCTGCTCTGGCTGGGCATACTAGCTTAAAATCGACGCAGATCCTGCCAGAAGCGAGGCCTGTTATGAGCGAGGTTAGCCCCGAAAATCAATTTCCCACCGACTTAGACTCCGGTTGGAAGCCGCCGACCCCGCCTGTTATCCAGCGCCCCGCGCGTGCGGCCGCGCAAGCGCCCTCGGCAGAACCCCCAACCCAGCTAGATCCGGTGCTGGGCAGGGCTGCTCCTCCCCCTGTCGGGAGCGGATCCCGTCCTGTCCCCAGCGCCCCCAAGCCCATCTTGGGCCGGCCCGTCCCCCCAGATGTGGCCGTCGCCCCCCCGCAGACGCCGGTGCCCATGCCGGGCCCTGCCACTCCCCCGCAGATGTCTCCGCCCCCTCCAGCTCCTGCTGCCCGGCCTCAGGTGTCTCCCCCCAGCCCCGGTTCGGCTGCTCCGCCTTTTGGGCCGCCGGCTCGCCCCACGGCTGCTGGACGGATCCCGGTGGCCGCCGCTGCTCCTAAGTCTGCCCCCGCTGGACCGACGCTGCGCCAACTGGTGCAGGAAGCCTACGAAAAAGGCTACTCGGATATTCACCTGGGGGTGGGAGAGGTGCCCCGTTTCCGGGATCGGGGGCAAATTGTGATAGGCAACTACCCGGTCACCACCACCGAGGTGTTCTATAGCTGGCTGCGGGAAAGCCTGCCGGAGAACCAAATCCGCCAGTTTGAGGAGTGCCTGGAGCTGGATACCGCTATCCAGTACGAGGGCTTGGTGCGCTGCCGGGTTAACTGCTTTGTTTCTCTGCTAGGGCCTGCCATGGTGCTGCGCCTGATCCCGCTCAAGATCTTGACGCTGGAGCAGTTGCGGGCGCCGGAGGTGCTCAAGCGCATTGCCGAGGAGCACAAGGGCCTGGTACTGGTGACAGGCCCCACCGGCTCCGGGAAGTCCACAACCCTGGCGGCGATGGTGGACTACATCAACTCCAACTTTGCTAAGCACATCATCTCGATTGAGGATCCCATCGAGTTCGTCCACCAGAGTAAGAAATCGCTGGTGCGGCAGCGGGAGGTCGGCATCCACACCCTGGAGTTTGCCAACGCCCTCAAGGCTTCGCTGCGGGAAGATCCGGACATCATCCTCATCGGGGAGATGCGGGATCGCGAAACCGTGGATACGGCTCTCAAGGCCGGCCAGACGGGCCACCTGGTGTTTGGAACCCTGCACACCAACAGCGCCGTCCGCACCATCGAGCGTCTCTTGGGGATCTACCGGCCAGAGGAGCAGGAGCCAATGCGTCTGCAACTGGCCGAGACTCTAGTAGCAATTATTGCCCAGACGCTGGTGCGCACCACCGACGGCAAGCGCACCGCTGCCCACGAGATTATGCGCAACACCGATGCCATCCGCGACTACATCAAACGGGGTGCCGTGGACGAGATCGAGGAGCTGATTGCCGACGGCTCCTATGAGGGGATGTGTACCATGAACCAGTCGCTGTTTCGGCTCTATCAAGAGGGGCGCATTACAGAGGAGGTGTGTCTGGAGGCGGCTCCGCGGCGCAACGAGATGGCCCAATGGCTGCGGGGGCGCATCTGAGGTCGCTGCCCCGCAGGGTGGGTGCTTGAGGGAAAGCTCGCCCTATCCTAAACTGAGAGCAAGCGGCAAGGCTGGCTTTCTGGGCCATATTCTCATCTCCTGAGCCGAGCTTTGGCTTGCGGGATGGGTGCCGGATTGGTGAACAAATTGAATTGAAAGCAAGTTAGCAAACAGGAGAATTCCTACCGTGAGCGTGATCAACCAGATCATCGAGACCGCGGACGACCAACTGCGCTATCTCTCCGTCAGCGAACTGCAAGCTATCAAAGATTACATGAGCAGCGGCGAGAAGCGTTTGCAGATCGCTCAGGTGTTAACTGAGAACAAAAAACGCATTATCGATCAGGCGCAGAAGCAGCTATTTGCCAAGCGACCCGAATACATACAACCCGGCGGCAATGCCTACGGCGAAAAGCGCTATAACCAGTGCCTGCGGGACTACGACTGGTATCTCCGCCTGGTGACCTATGGCATCATTGCCGGCAGCAAAGAGCCGATCGAGTCCATCGGCTTGATAGGGGTGCGGGAGATGTACAATGCCCTCAACGTGCCCATTGCCGGTATGATCGATGCAATCGTGTTCTTGAAGGAAGCAGCCCTCAGCCTGCTGGATCCGGACTCCGCCGCCGAGGCTGCCCCCTATTTCGACTACATCATCAATGCCATGAGCTAGCTCGCCTCTCTTGAGGAGGGAGGCCGGTCTGGGCGGTGGAAAGGCAAGCTTTGGTGGTCTTGCTGCCTACAGAGATGCCAGGGCGGTGCGGGCGTGGGCGGCCACCTGCTCTTGGGGATCCTGGGCCAGCCGGGTTAGGCCGGGGCGGGCGGCTTCGGTGCCGAGCTGGGCTAGAGCAATGCAGACGCGGTAGCGCAACTGCCAATCGTCTGAATCGATGAGGGGCTCCAAATGGGGGATGGCCCGCGGATCCCCTAGATCTCCCAGGGCAGCGGCAGCGGCTGTTGTTAGCAGCTCGTCTCCTTCCTGTAAAACCTGCACTAGGGTGTCGAAGGCGGCGGGGTTGCCCAGCTCGCCCAGCGCGGCGACAATGCTAAAGCGCACCAGCCACTCCGTCTCTCGCCGGTAAGCCTCTAGCAGATCGTCTAGGGCCTGTGGCTGCTTCAAATCCCCCAGGGCGGCGGCGGCGGCAGCCCGCACATCGAACTCGGGGTCCTCTCGCAAAAACTGTCGCAGAATCGGCAAAAGGGCAGCCGGGTCGACACCTGCGCCGGAGAGCGTGCCCAATTGGCTAATGGCGGCATAGCGGACGCGGGCATTCTCGTCGGTTACAGCTCGCTGCAACAGCGTCAAGGCTTCGGTCGCGGGGAGCTCTCTGGCCTTGTTGACGGCGCGCAGCCGATCCCCCAAGTTCTGAGAGCTCAACAGCTCCAGCAAGGCCGGCAGATCCCCAGAAGTTGTCGTCATCTCCTTTTCTCCCCCTAACCCGGCTATAGCAAAGGACGAAAAGCCGATGTTATCATTCTGAGGCAGTGCATCCAGTTTTTGTGAACTTATGGCCTTACTGCAGCAAGAGAAGCAGGAGATTATCGAGACCTACCGACTTCACGACACTGACACCGGCTCTGCCGAGGTACAAGTTGCTCTTCTAACCAGCCGTATCAACCAACTCTCGCAGCACCTTCAGAAAAACCCGAAAGATTTCAACTCGCGCCGCGGCCTAATGATGATGATCGGTCGGCGTAAGCGGCTGCTCAACTACATTGCCAAACGTTCTCCCGACCGCTTCCGGGAGCTGGCCGAACGGTTGAACATTCGGGTGAAAAAGTAGGCAGCTAGCTAAATCACTGTCGGAGAGCTACCTTCGTGGGCAAGTCCAGCCGCTATTCCAAAGCCTCCCGCCGCCGCTCCAGCTCTACCCCTGCTCAGGTGGAGACGCAACCGACCCAAAGAGAGCCGGTTGCTGTCATTCCCCCTGAGGTCAGCCGGCGTATGGTGCGGCGGATCTTGGTCTTTTCCGGGATCCCTTCTGGCCTTGGCTTGAGCAGCTTTTTTGTCAATTACTATCTCTTAACCAACCATGTGATAGCCCTGCCCCCCTACTTTACTTTGGTGGAGTCGCTGGCCTTTTTCGGCCTTGGCTTTTTGGGCATTAGCTACGGCGTGTTCTCGGCTTCTTGGGATCCAGAGCCGGGATCCCTGCTGGGGATTGACGAGTTCCGCCGCAACCTAGGCAATGTTTTCAAGCAATGGCGCGAGTTGTCTGACCCTTCTAAGCCGTCGGAAGCTGACGAATCCTAGATTTTGCTCTCTCCCCCAGCCCCGTTATCCCCCATACGTTACATTCCGCTCGGTGGTGCGGAATTGCAGGATCGTCAGGCCCACCACAATTAAGAAGAGCACAATGGATTGGGCGGCTGCCCTGCCCAAATTGCCTGACGATACGCCAATCTTGTAGATCTCGTACATCAACACCGAGGTGG